>CAXSEX010000032.1:6357-19247 GCA_964236415.1 uncultured Acetobacteraceae bacterium
AACAGCAGGTCGAACCGCCCGCGCTCGGCGATGCGCGCGATCTCCTGGACCATCGGCAGGCTTTGGAAGCTGTCGAACGCGCCGGGCCAGCGCCAGCCGGCGATGTGGTTGCCGGTGCCGAGCACGAACACGCCGAAGTGCATCTGCCGCTTGGCCAACACCCATTGCCTCCCCACGGATGGCACGATGGTAGCAAGGGTCGTGCCACCGGAAGGCGCCATGGCCTTCGGCTTGCATGGCGTCCGCCATGGACCAGCAACCCGCCGCTTCCACCCCATGCGACCCCATCCTGTGCGACCCGGTCACGCTTGAAATCCTCCGCGGCGCCATCCGCGCGGCGCAGGCCGAGATGGAGGCGCTGCTGGAGCGCACCGCCATCAGCGCGTTCATCCGGGAGAAGAAGGACTTCTACACCGCCCTATTCGACGCCCAGGGGCGCCTGGCCATCGGCTCCAACGTGCCGATCTTCGGCGACGTGGCCGCCCCGGTGCTGGCACGCTTCCCCGCCGCCGCCATGCAGCCCGGCGACCTCTACTGGTTCAACGACTGCTACGGCTCCGGGGGCGCCGTGTCGCACAGCAACGACCAGGTGTTCCTCGCCCCGGTGTTCCACGGCGGCGTCCGATGCGCCTTCGTCATGGGCTGGGCGCATTTCGCCGACATCGGCGGGCTGCGGCCCGGCTCCATCAGCCCGGACGCGACGGACATCTTCCAGGAAGGCATCATCGTCCCGCCCACCCGGCTGATCGCGGCCGGCGTGGTGAACGACGCGGCGCTGGACATCTTCCACCGCAACTCCCGCTACCCCGCCCAAAGCCGCGGCGACGCCAGCGCGCTCATGGCAAGCGTCGCCCTCGGCGTGCGGCGGACGGAGGAGATCGCGGCCCGGTTCGGCGCCCCGGTGCTGGCCGATGGGCTGCGCCAGTTGCTGGCGCGGACGGAGGCCGTGGTGCGCCGCCGCCTGCGCGAGGTGTTCGCGCCGGGCACGCACCGCTTCACCGACGTGATCGACGCGGACGGCCAGGGCGGCGGGCCGTTCCGCATCCGCTTCGCGCTGACGCGGACGCCGGACGACCGCTTCGTGCTGGACGCGACGGCGACGGACGACCAGGCGGCGGGGCCGGTCAACTTCCTGATGAACCCGCACGTGCCCGGCACCGCGCTGGGCCTGTTCTTCCTGGGCGCCGACCCGTCGCAGGTGTGCAACGCCGGCGGCCCGGCCGCGCTGGACGAAGTGCGGCTGCGCGAAGGCTCCCTGCTGCAGCCCCGCTTTCCCGCCCCGCTCGGCCTGCGCGGCCTGACGATGATGCGGGTGCTGGCGGCGCTGAACGGGCTGGTGAACGTGGCGGGCGGCGCGGCGCCGGCGGCGCACTCGGCCTACGTCATCCTGCTGCTGCGCGGCACGGCGGGCGGCCAGCCCTTCCTGATGTCGGACGGCGTGGGCGTCGGCTACGGCGCGCGGCTGGACGGGGACGGGATCGACGCCGTGTACTTCGTGGCGCAGGAGAACTACCCGGTCGAGTTCCTGGAGCTGGGCTACCCCGTCCGTCTGCTGCGCTACGGCATCAACCAAGACAGCGGCGGCCCCGGACGGCAGCGCGGCGGGTGCGGCCTGGTGCGGGAATACGAGATCCTCGCCGACCACTCGGTGCTGGCCATGCGGATCGACGGCGTGGCGCATCCGCCCTGGGGGGTCGCCGGCGGCATGGGCGGCGGCTCCGGCCGCGCCGTGGTGAACCCGGGCACGCCAGACGAACGCCGGCTGGCGCCGCTGTCGGACGGCAACGTGCTCCGGCGCGGCGACATCCTGCTGCTGGAAACCGGCGGGGGCGGCGGCCACGGCCACCCGTTCGACCGGCCGGCCGAAGCGGTGCTGGGCGACGTGCTGGACGGCTTCGTGTCGGAGGCCGCCGCTTTCCAGCACTACGGCGTGGCCCTCCGCAGCGGCACGGTGGACACGGACGCCACCGCGGCCCGGCGCCGGGACCGCCCGGCTTCCCGCGCCTTCCACCGGCGGGAGTATGTTGATGCGCTCGACTGAGGGCGGCCTGGTCGTCGCGGTCGATATCGGCGGCACCTTCACGGACATCACGGTGCAGGACGCGGCAGGCCGGGTGCTGCGGGCCAAGACGCCCTCCACGCCGTCCGACCCGTCCGAGGCGTTCCTCACCGGCGTCGGCCTGGCGCTGCGGGCCGCGGGCGGCGTGCCCGGCGATGTCGGGCGGGCGCTGCACGGCACGACGGTCGCGACCAACCTCATCCTGGAAGGCAAGGGCGCCGCGGCGGCCCTGGTGACGACGGCCGGGTTCCGCCACGTGCTGGAGATCGGGCGCCAGGACATCCCGCGCGCGTCCAACCTGTACGCCTGGGTCAAGCCGCCCCGGCCCGTGGCCCCGCGCCATGTGCTGGAGGTGACCGAGCGCGTCGGCCCCGGCGGCGCCGTGCTGACCGCGTTGGACGAGGCGAGCGTCGCCGCGGCTGCGGACCGGCTGCGCACGATGGGGGTGGCGGCGGTCGCCGTGTGCCTGCTCCATTCCTTCGCCCACCCGGCGCATAAGCGGCGGGTGGCCGAGCTGCTGCGCGCCGCGCTGCCGGGCGTCGCGGTGACGGCGTCGGTCGACGTGCTGCCGGAGGTGCGGGAGTACGAGCGGTCGCTGGCGACGGTGCTGAACGCCCGGGTCATGCCCGCGGTCGCCGCCTATGTCGGACGGCTGCAGGAACGGCTGCACGGCGCCGGCATCGCGGCGCCGCTGCTGCTGATGCAGTCCAACGGCGGCGTGGCAGGGGCGGTGGCGGTGCGGCGGGCGCCGTTGGTGACGGCCCTTTCGGGTCCGGCGGCCGGCGTGGTGGGCGCGCGAAGCGTGGGCGCTGCGGCCGGGTTCCCGGACCTGATCACGGTCGATATCGGCGGCACGAGCGCGGACATCTGCCTGATGCAGGAGGGGCAGGTCGCGCTGACGCAGCGGGGCCGCGTCGGGACCTGGCCGCTGCCGCTGCCGATGCTCGACATGGTGACGATCGGCGCGGGCGGCGGGTCCATCGCCCGCGTCGAGGACGGGGCGCTGCTGGTGGGGCCGGTCAGCGCCGGCAGCCGGCCGGGGCCGGCGTGCTACGGCGCCGGCGGGACGGCGGCCACCGTCACCGACGCGCATGTCGTGCTGGGGCACCTGCCCGGCGGGTTGCTGGGCGGCCAAATGGCGCTCGACCCGGCGCTGGCGGAGGCGGCGGTCGGCCGGGTCGCGGCGCCGCTTGGATTGTCCCTGCCCAACGCCGCGCGGGGCATCCTGGCGATTGCCGACAGCGCGATGATCGGCGCGATCCGCGTGGTGTCGGTGGAGCGGGGGCATGACCCGCGGCGGTTCGCGCTGGTGGCGTTCGGCGGCGCCGGGCCGCTGCATGGCTGCGCGCTGGCGGAGATGCTGGGCGCGGACACGGTGCTGGTCCCGCCCGCGCCCGGGGTGCTGTGCGCGGACGGGCTGCTGGCCGCGGACCTGGCCTCGTCGTTCAGCCGCAGCGTCGCGGGGATGGCGGCCCCTGTGACCGAGGCGTTCGCGGCGCTTGAGCGGGAAGCGCAGGCCTGGCTGGCCCAAGAGGCCATCGCGCCCGCAGACCGCCGAACCAGCCGGGTGGCGTTGATGTGCTACGAGGGCCAGGGCGGCGAGCTTGCCGTGCCCTGGGCGGGCGGCCTGGCCGCGACCGAGGCCGCCTTCGCCGCCGCGCACGACCGGCTGTACGGCTTCCGCCTGGACGCGCCGGTGCGCTTGGTCACGGTCCGGGTCGAGGCGCGCGGGCTGTTGCCGCCCTCCGTCCGCCCGGTGCTGCCACCAGGCGCCGGGCCGCGGGCGTGCGGGCACGCGGTGGTGCACTGGGCGTCCGGCACCGCTTCGACGCCGGTGCATGACCGCGGGAGCCTGGGCGCCGGCGACCGGTTCGATGGCCCGGCAATCGTGACGCAACTGGACACCACGACTCTGGTATCGCCGGGCTGGGCGGCGGAGGCGCATCCGAGCGGGTCGCTGGTATTGCGCCGCGCCGGGTAGGCTCGGCCAGCGCGTCAGCCGCGGCGGGCCAGGGTGTGGCGGTTCTCCGGCACGCGCAGGCCCAGGTTCTGCCGCAGGGTGGCGCCCTCATACTCCGTGCGGAACACGCCGCGGCGCTGCAGCTCAGGGATGACCTGGCGGGTGAAGTCCTCGAACGGCGCGTGGTAGTAGTTGCAGATGACGTTGAAGCCGTCGCAGGCACCGGCCTCCAGCCAGGCCTGCATCTCGTCGGCCATGTGCGTGGCGGTGCCGACCAGCACGCGGTGCCCGGTGCCCGCCGCGGTGTGGCGGGCGATCTCGCGCAGCGTCATGCCGCGTTCGCGGGCGGTGCGGACAACCAGGTCCTGCCGCGCGCGGGCCGCGTTGGAGGGCGGCAGGTCCGGCAGCGGCCCGTCCAGCGGGAACCCCGCGAGGTCCAGCCCGCCGCTGATGTGCGACAGGGATTGCAGGGCCACGTCGTCGGGCATCAATGCTTGCAGCTCCTCGTAGCGTTCCTGCGCCTCCGCCATGGTGGCGCCGATCACCGGGGTGATGCCGGGCATGATCTTGATGTCGTCCGGCGCCCGGCCGTAGCGTTCTGCGCGGTTCTTCACGTCGGCGCAGAAGGCCTGCGCCTCTGCTAACTGCGTCTGCGCGGTGAAGATCACGTCCGCCGTCCGGGCCGCCAGCTCGCGCCCGGCCTCGGACGACCCGGCCTGCGCCACCACCGGCCAGCCCTGCGGCGACCGGGTGACGTTCAACGGCCCGCGGACCCGGAAATGCGGGCCGTCGTGATCGAGGAAGTGGACCCGGCTGCGGTCCATGTAGACGCCGCTCGCCTTGTCGCGGATCAGCCCGCCGTCCTCCCAACTGTCCCACAGGCCCGTGACGACATCGTAGAACTCCGACGCGCGCCCGTAGCGCCGCGCGTGGTCCAGGTGCTCGTCGAAGCCGAAGTTCTGCGCCTCGTCCTCGATCTGCGACGTGACCAGGTTCCAGCCGGCCCGGCCGCCGCTGATGTGGTCGATGGATGCCACGCGGCGGGCGACGTTGTAAGGCTCGTTGTAGGTGGTCGTGATCGTCGCGATCAGCCCGATGCGCGTCGTGACCGTGGCAAGCGCCGCCAGCAGCGCCGTCGGCTCCAGCTTCACGGTGCGGCTGAGCTTCGCCCGTGAGAAGTCCCCGCGCGCCAGCGCCCGGCTGCCGTTCACCGCCGCCGTGTCCTGGAAGAACACGGCGTCGTACTTGCAGGCCTCGGCCAGTTGCGCGAGGTGGACGTATTCGGGGAAGCTCATGTCGGAGGTGGTGACCGCCGCTGGGTGCCGCCAGCCGGCCAGGTGGTTGCCGGGGGTGCTGAGGAAGGCGCCGAGCTTGAGCTGCCTGCGCGCGCTACGCATTGGCGAAGCTGTTGGGCGGGACCGGCACCCCCAGGTTCGCCCGAAGCGTCCTGCCCTCGTACTCCGTGCGGAACACGCCGCGGCGTTGCAGCTCGGGCACCACCAGGTCCACGAACTCCTCCAGCGGCTTCGGGTAATGGGCGAACAGCAGGTTGAACCCGTCGCAGGCGCCTGCGTCGAGCCACTCCTGCATGTCGTCGGCGATAGCCGCCGGCGTGCCCCACAGCACGCGGTGCGCCTGCGACATGCCGAGCACGCGGCCGATCTGCCAGATGGTCATGCCGCGGCGGCCCATGGCGATGATCATCTCCTGACGCGCGCGGGCGGCGTTGGAGGGCGGCAGGTCCGGCAACGGGCCGTCCGGGTCGAAGGCGCTGATGTCCAGCCCGCCGCACAGCCGCGCCACGCCGCCCAGGCCGATCCCGTCGTCCACCATCTCCCGCAGCTCCTCGTACTTCTCCCGCGCTTCCGCCGCCGTGCGGCCGACGATGGGCATGACGCCGGGGAACACCCGGATGCCGTCGGGCGCACGGCCATGGCCCGCTGCGAGGCGGCGCAGCTCGGCGCAGAACGCCTGGCCCTCCGCGACCGTCGCCTGCGCGGTGAACACCATGTCCGCCGTCCGCGCCGCCAGCGCCATCCCCACGCCGGACGACCCGGCCTGCGCCACCACCGGCCGCCCCTGCGGCGAGCGCGACACGTTGAGCGGCCCGCGCACCGCGAAGTGCGGGCCGCGGTGGTTCAGGATGTGCATCTTGTCCTTGTCGAACCAGACGCCGCGCTCCTTGTCGTGCAGGAAGGCGTCGTCCTCCCAACTGTCCCACAGGCCGCGCACCACGTCGTGGAACTCCGCCGCGCGGTCGTAGCGGGCGGCATGGTCCAGGTGCGCGTCGAAGCCGAAGTTCATCGCCTCGTCCTCCGCCTGGCTGGTGACCAGGTTCCACCCGGCCCGGCCGCCGCTGATGTGGTCGATGGTCAGGAAGCGCCGGGCGAGGTTGTACGGCTCGTTGTAGGTGGTGGTGCAGGTCGAGATCAGGCCGATGCGCGACGTGACGGCGGCGAGCGCCGCGATGGCGCTGACCGGCTCGATGTGCGCCTGGCGGCCGTTGCGGACATTGAACGGCTGGCCGCCGTACGGCGCGCCGCTGCCCACCACGGCGGCGCTGTCCTGGAAGAACATCGCGTCCAGCTTGCCCCGCTCCGCCACGCGCGCCATGTGGGCCAGCCAGCGGAAATCGAGGTCGCACTCCGGAACGGCGTCGCGGTGCCGCCAACCCGTGGGGTGGCAGCCCGGCACGCTGAAGAAGGCGCCGAACCGGAGCTTCCGCCGGGCCTCAGGCAAGGGCGGCGTCCAGCGCCCGCCCGGCCTGGCGCAGGGCGTGCAGCATGCGGTTGCGCGCCCGCGTGGCGTCCACGGCGGCGAACCCGGCTTCACCCGGTGCGGCCCCGGCCAGCGCGCGGATGGGATCGAGCACGGGCCAAGGCGCCTGCGGCAGCGCCGGGTCATGGGTGAAGCGGTCGCCGGCGGTGTAGTCGGCCGGCACCAGGGCGCGCGACACCTGCATCAGCGCCCGGTTCACCCGGTCCGGGTCGCGGCCCGGCTGCATCAGCGCCGCCGCCTTGCCGCGCAGCGCGGCTGCCTCCGTCAGCAGCGGCTCCAGCGGCAGCTTGCCGTCCAGCGACGCCTTGATGCCAGCCAGTTCCGCCAGCAGGGCCGAGGCATGTGCCGCGTAATCGAGCGGCAGCACCGGCTCCGCCAGCAGGCGCCACAGCGCGCGGACGAACACGCGGGTGTCGCGCAGGAGGTTGGCCTCGTCGATCTTGTCCAGCAGGTCGTGCGGCGTGTGCCACCACCAGCCGAGCGCGTTCCGCATCGCGACCGAGGCCGGCGGCTGGTGGCTCAGGCTGCCGAACATGGACGGGATGCCGACGCCCCAGAACGACATGTCGCTGTTGCGGGCATGGCGCTTGCCATCGTGCCCCGCATCCGTGTGCCCCGCATCCGCCTCCCGCCGGATGGCGTCGGCGGCCAGCGCGGCCAGCTCGGACGCCGCGGCAGCCTCGGACAGCACCGTCGCGCCCATGCCGCCGGTGCTGTCCACGTTGACGTGCACGGCGCAGCGGCGCTCCAGCTCGTCCCAATGGTTGTCCACGTACCAGGCGGACCCGGAGTAGCGGCCATGCGAGTGGCCCGACCAGAAGCACAGCCGCAGCCCGCGCCGCCAGGAGGCTTGGCGCCCGGCCAGGACGCGGGCGCACTCGATCATGGTGGCGTTGGCGCTGCCGTTGTCCATGACGCCGAAATACCAGGTGTCGTGGTGGCCGGAAAACAGGATGAAGGGTTCGCCAGGCTCCGGCCCGTCTAGCTCGGCCACCAGGAGGGGGGTGGGCCGCCAGCCGGTGTCCACCTCCGCGCGCAGCGTCACCGCCGGCGCCTCGCCCCGGCGGATGCGGTCGCGCAGCGCGCCCCCGTCGGCGTTGGAAACCGTGCAGGCCACCGTCGCCGGGAGGCCGGCGCGGGTCGAGAGGCCCGGGTTGCCCCATACCGGGGAGATGCACATCTCGTGCAGGTGCTCGTGCGGGCTGATGTGCAGTTGGCCCGCCGCCCCGGCCTCTGCGGCGCGCGCGGCCACCGCCGGGCTGGCGATGCCCTCGGCCAGCACGATGCAGCCGCGCAGGTCCCGCCCGACGAACCCGGCAGCGCCGCCGTCGCCGACATAGGCGACCGGCGCGGACAGGCCGGGCGACGGGACGGAGAAGGAATGGGTGATCGCCGGCACCGCCTGCCCGTCCACCTCGACGCGGGCCGGGCCGGGCAGGCTGATGAAGGCGTCGTGGCTCAGCAGCGTCGTCCGGTAGCCGAAGCCGTCCAGCTTCGCCTGGATCAACCGCATGCTGGCCAGCTCGTCGGGCGTGCCGGACAGCTTGGTGCGCTCGGCGAAGGCGGCGCAGTGCGCCATCAGCGCGGCGCCGCTGACCAGGCCGACCGGCGCGCCTGTGGTGACGTGATCCATCCTGAGCGCCTCCTCATGCCCTGTTTCGGGCAATGCACGCGCCATGCCGCGGCATGGCGCGTGCATGTCCACGTTGAGCGCAGATCAGGAGCGACCATGCCGGACGACATTCGCTGGACACCGACGCGGCGCGCCCTCTTGGCGTCCACGGCCCTGTTCGCAGCCGGCGCCGGGTCCGCGCGGGCCGAGGCGCCCGGCGACAAGATCCGCCCGATCACCCTGCTGTCCAAGCCGCAGGCCAACGACCCGTCGCTGTTCCAGGCCGCGCAGCTCGTGGTGCAGCAGTGGAAGAAGCTGGGCCTCAACATCTCCGTCCAGGTCGTCAGCAACGCGCAGCAGAACGCCGTGGTGTGGAACGAGCGGCAGAAATGGGACGCGACGACCTGGGAGATGGTTGGCCGCCCGGAGCGCAGCGACCCGGACGAGCTGGTGTTCAGCCTGTTCAACTCCACCCTCGCGGAAAGCGGCTACGACTTCGTTGGCTACGTGAACCCCGACTACGACCGCCTGGCCCAGGCGCAGCGGCAGGAACTGGACCGCAGCAAGCGCCAGGCGTTGGTGAAGGAAGCGCAGGAGGTGATCGCGCGGGACCAGCCCTACGCCTACCTCGTGCATCCCCGGCGCTCCGCCGCGTTCAACACCGCGGTCTGGGACCCGGCGACGGTCAAGGTCGAGGCCGGCATCGGCATCCGCAACTTCTGGACGTTCCTGGGTGCCGCACCGCTCGGCGCGCAGAAGGACATGGTGCTGAACTGCCACGTGGAGATCGACTACATCAACCCGGTCCGCATGGATGTGATCGGCAGCTGGGTCACGGACCTGGTGTGGGACAAGCTGACCCGCGTGGGCCTGGACGGCGAGGTGGTGCCCTGGGCCGCGGCATCGTTCAAATGGACCGGCGACACCACCATGGAGGTCGTCGTCCGCGACGGCATGCGCTTCCACGACGACACGCCGGTCACGATGGACGACGTGCTGTACTCGTTCGAGTTGCCGACGCGCAAGGACAAGACGCCGCAGTTCTTCCCCTTCGTCAGCAACATCGCCCGCGTCGAGCAGACGGGTCCGCAAACCCTGCTGTTCACGCTGCATGCGCCCCAGGCGTCGTTTCCCACCACCACGCTGTCCAAGATCAACCTGGTGCCGAAGCACGTCTGGCAGCCGCTGATGGAAAGCATGGCGGGCACGTCGGACATGCTGGAGAACTTCAACGAGGCGAAGCACATCGGCTCCGGCCCGTTCAAGTTCGTGCATTGGCGCAACAGCGAGGAGGTGATGCTGGAACGCTTCGGCGCGCACTGGTCGCCGCCGAAGCTGGAGCGCTGGATCATGCGGATCGTGCCGAACCAGGAGGCGACGCTGGGCATGCTGCGCACCGGGGAGCTGAACTTCCTGGCGATCTTCACCGGGGACCCGCGGGTGCTGGCGGAGCTGCCGAAGCAGGCGCCATCGGTCAAGGTGGTGACGGAAACCGACCTCGGCTTCCAGTTCCTGGCGTTCAACAACCGGCGCCCGCCCTTCGACGACCCGGCCTTCCGACGCGCGCTGTCCCTGGCCGTCAGCCGGCCGCTGCTGGTGACGGCGGCGTACAACGGCTTCGCCGAGGCGGCCGGGTCCTGCGTGTCCACGGCGCTGCCGTTCTGGCACGCGAAAAGCAGCGTGCTGCCGGGCGGCGACCTGAACAAGGCCCGGAAGATGCTGGAGGACGCGGGCTACACGCTCGACGGCGGCCAGCTCCGCTACCCCGCCGGCAAGCGGGAGATGCTGGCCAGCAGCCAATAGGGCGGCACCCGGGACCGAGGCCGTGACCTACGCCAAGCGCCTCCTCCACATGGTGTTCGTGCTGTGGGCGATTGCGTCCATCCTGTTCCTGATGTTCCGCCTGCTGCCCGGCGACCCGACGCTCGCCTACATCGACCCGAGCTTCACGCAGGAGCAGCGGACCACCATCCAGCACCAGTTCGGGCTCGACCTGCCGCTGTCCCGGCAATACCTGGTGTTCCTCGGCAACGTGCTGCACGGGGAGTTCGGGCTGTCGTTCCGGCAGCGGCTGCCGGTGGTGGACCTCGTGCTCGGCACGCTGCCGAACACGCTGCTGCTGACGCTCACGGCGCTGGTGGCGGCCTACGGCTTCGGCGGCCTGTTCGGCGCCCTGCTGGCCTGGAAGCGCGGCAGCGGGTTCGAGGCGGTCAGCATCCCCCTGGTGCTGGCGACGCGGGCGGCGCCGGAGTTCTGGGTGGGCATGGTGCTGCTCGCCGTGTTCGCCTTCGGGCTGGGCTGGTTCCCTTCGGGCGGCGCCACCTCGCCGGGGGCGGTGTTTCCGTCGCAATGGGCGCGGGTGTTCTCCGCCGACTTCGCCCGGCATCTGGTGCTGCCGGCGCTGACGCTCGCGATCTACCTGCAGGGCCTGCCGGTGCTGCTGATGCGGTCGAACATGCTGGAGGTGATGGGCGAGGAGTTCGTGACCATGGCGCGCATGAAGGGCTTGCCGGAATGGGAGGTCATGCTGCGCCACGCGGCACGCAACGCCCTGCTGCCGCTGGTGACTGCCTTCGCCTTGGGCTTCGGTGCCTCTGTTGGGGGCAACGTGGTGATCGAGACGGTGTTCAGCTGGCCTGGCCTCGGCCGCATGCTGGTCGATGCGGTCGGCAGCAGCGACTACCCGCTGGCCCAGGGCGCGTTCCTGCTGATCGCGGCCGTGCTGGTCCTGATGAACTTCGTGGCGGACCTGCTGTATGGGCTGCTGGACCCGCGGGTGGCGCATGGACGTCGGTAGCGTCGATGTCGGCAGCCCGGCGGCCCCGGCGCCCCCGGCCCGGGCAGGCGCCGGGCGTCCGCGCCCCGCCTTCGTCCGGCGCGTGCTGGCCGACCCGTTCACCGCGACGGGAGCGGCGATCTACCTGCTGTTCCTCCTCGCCGGGCTGTGCGCCGGGTGGCTGGCGCAATACGACCCGACCGAGATCCTGATGACGGATGACGGGCAGCTCGCCGCCGGGCTGGCGCCGGGCGCGCAGCACTGGCTCGGCACGACCAGCATGGGGCGCGACATCTTCTCGCAGCTGGTCCTGGGCGTGCGGCCGTCCTTGTTCGTGGGCATCGCCGCGGCGCTGGCCGTCACCTCCATCGGCACTGCGGTCGGGCTGCTGTCCGGCTACTTCGGGGGCGTTGTGGACCAGGTGCTGATGCGGCTGTCAGACATCGTGCTGGGCCTGCCGTTCCTGCCGTTCGTCATCGTCATGGCATCGCTGCTGGGTCCCGGCACAGGGAACATCGTGCTGGCGGTGGCGATCCTGCTGTGGCCCAACGCGGCGCGGGTCGTGCGGGCGCAGGTGCTGACGCTGATGCAGCGCGGCTTCATCGACGCGGCGCGGGTCACGGGGGCCGGGCACGCGCGGATCATCCTGGTGCACGTGGCGCCGAACGTGCTGCCGCTTTCGTTCCTGTACGGCTCCATCGCGGTCGGCTGGGCCATCCTGACGCAGGCCAGCGTCGCCTTCCTCGGGTTCGGCGATTCCAACGTCATTTCCTGGGGATACATGCTGCAGGACGCCTACGCCTCGCAGGCGCTCAGCAGCGGGCAGTACTTCTGGTTCGTGCCGCCGGGCCTGTGCATCGTGCTGGTCGTGCTGGCCGGCTTCTTCCTCAGCCGCGGCTACGAGAACCTGCTGTTCCCGCGGCTGGAACCCTGAGTGGCCGCGCCGCCCCCCTTGCTGGACGTGGCCGGCCTTGCCGTCACGTACCGCACCAGCCGCGGCCTAGCCCATGCGGTGGACGGGGTAGACCTGGTGGTGCCGCGGGGCGCCATGCTGGGGCTGGTGGGCGAGTCCGGGTGCGGCAAGACCACGCTGGCCCGGGCGCTGATGGGCGTGCTGCCCGGCAACGCCCGGGTGGCGCGCGGCCGCATCGGGTGGGACGGCGCCGACATCCTCGGGCTGTCCGCCCGGGACCGCCGCGCGCTGCTGTGGCGCGAGATGAGCTTCGTCCCGCAAAGCGCCATGAACTCGCTCGATCCCCTGTATCGGCTGCGCGCGCAGATGCGGGAGGTGCTGCGCCGCCGCGGCGGCCTGTCCACCGCCGACGCGGACCTGCGGGCGGATGGGCTGTTCCGCGCGGTGGGCCTCAACCCGGCGCGCTTGTCCGACTACCCGCACCAGTTCAGCGGCGGCATGCGGCAGCGCGCCGCCATCGCGCTGGCGCTGGCGCTGCAACCCAAGCTGGTGATCGCGGACGAGCCGGTGACGGCGCTGGACGTCATCGTGCAGCGGCAGGTGCTCGACACGTTCCGCGCCTTGGGTGAGCAGATGCACGTCGCGGCGGTGTTCGTGACGCACGACATCTCGGTCGTCGCCTACCTGTGCAGCATCACGGCCGTGATGTATGCGGGCCGCGTCGTCGAGTATGGCCCCACGGCCGAGGTCCTGGCCCGGCCCGCCCATCCCTACACGACGGCGCTGATGAAC
>CAXSEX010000033.1:0-19201 GCA_964236415.1 uncultured Acetobacteraceae bacterium
TGTAGCCGACGCCGTTGCCGCCCGAACCGCCGATGTGCTGGTTGGGCTTGGTGAAGTCCCACAGCTTTACCGGCCAGTCGCCTTGGAAGAACGAAGGGCTGACCAGCGCCCAGTCCTCGTCCTTGATCGCGCGCCCCAGCGCGGCCACCAGCCGGGCGACGCTGACCGGCGTCGCGTCCCACCCGAACGTGGCGGCTTCGCGCAGGCGGGCGCTGGTTACGGCGGCGGCGGCCCGGAGCTTCGCGCCGCGGTCCGCAAAGGCGCCCGATGTTGGCATGCTCCGCTTCACCGCTTCCACCAGGTACGGCAGCGTCGCCTGGCCATCGCCGGTGATGGACAGGTCGGCCGGCTGGTAGCGCTGCGCGTCTTGGAAGTTGGGCCGTATGAGCAGCTCGGCCGCGCTGACGCTGATCAGCTTCGCGCCGGGCCTCATCAATGGGCGGCTGTCGCGCACGATGCGGTCGCGATACTGGTTCACGGCCCCGTACAGGTCTACGACCTCCAGCCCCAGCACCACGTCCGCCTGGCGGACGAGGGCGCCGGCGTCGCTGGTGTGGTTGAGCGGGTGGCGGCTGGGCATGTTCATCCGCCCGCCCTTGTCCACCACGGGCGCTTGCAGCGTTTCCGCCAGTTCCACCAGGGCCTTCATGCCGGTGGCATGGGTCACGAGGCGGTCCACGATGATGACCGGGTTCGACGCGCCCGCCAGCATCCGGGCCGCCTGCGCCACCGCGTCCGGATCGCCGACCGGGGCGGTCGCGGCGCTCAGCCGCGCCACGGCCAGGGCCTCCTCCGGCACCGGCCCTTCCTGCAGGCTACCGTCGGCCACGATCACGGTCGGCGCGAAGGGCGGCGTGGTGGCGATGCGGTAGGCGCGGACCATGGACGCGCCGAAGTGCGGCAGAGACGCCGGCATGTCGTCCCATTTCGTGAAGTCGCGCACGATGGCCGCGTTGTCCTGCGCCGAATGGGTCCACTCCACCCCCGGCCGCCGCTCCTCCATCGCAAGCGTGTTGCCGACGATCAGGACCACTGGCACCCGGTCGGCCCAGGCGTTGTAGATCGCCATGGACGCGTGCTGCAGCCCGACCACGCCGTGCAGCAGGGCGGCCAGCGGCTTGCCGGCCACCTTGGCGTAGCCGTGGCCCATGCCGACCGCGATCTCCTCGTGCAGGCACGTCAGCAGTTCCGGCTTGGTGTTGTTGCCGTAGTTGATGATCGACTCGTGCAGGCCCCGGAAGGTCGAGCCTGGCATGGTCGTCACGTAGTCGAGCGGCAAGCTGTGCAGCACGTCCACCATGTAGTCGGAGCCGCTGCGGCCCACGAGCACCGCTTCCGCGGGCGGCGGCGCGGTTTCAGCGTGGGTCGCCGCGGCACTTGGCGGCGCGGCGGAGGGCGGGAACGCTTCCGCGGCAGGTCCCGGCGTGGCCGCGACCACCGACCCGGCTGCGCCCGCAGCGACGGCGCCGAACAACCGGCGGCGGTTGAGGTTCAGCGCGTCCGGTCCGTTGGTGCTCCTTGACATGGCCGGCTCCCGGTGACGCCGCAGTCCCGTGCGCGTTCGGTGACGACCGTTAGCAGGGTGCCGCCAGGCTGGCAGGCTCGCGCGTTTCGCGCCGTCCTGCAACCCCGGATGCGCAGGGCCAGCAATTCTAAGTGGTCATGTGCTTCAGGTGTGGTGCGCTGTGCCAAGGAGTGATCCAAGCGTGTCATGCAGGTGCTTCAGACCCTTCTCGACGGCGTGTGTGCGGCGTGCGCAAGCTTCCCTGACAAGCGGCGCGGCGGCGGCGTGACCTACTCCATGGCGGACATTGGTCTTTCGGCCTTTTCGCTGTTCTTCATGCAAAGCGAGTTGTTCCTGTCCTACCAGCGCGGGCTGGAGAAGGGCCGCAAGGCGTCGCACTGCCAAAGCCTGTTCGGCATGCAGGCGATCCCGACCGACAACCACATCCGGGCGATGCTGGACCTGGTCGATCCCTCGCACCTGCAGCCCGCCTTTGACGGCGCCCTGGACGCGCTGCGCCGGCACGGCGGCTTGGCGCCGTTCCAGCGGCTCGGCGGCCGCGTGCTGGTCGCCCTCGACGGCACGGAATACTTCTGCTCGCAAAAGCTCGGCTGCCCGCAGTGCCTGACCCGCAAGCGCGCCAACGGCCAGGTCGAGAGCTATCATTCCATGCTGGCCGCCACGCTCGTGGCACCCGGCCACGCCATGGCGCTGCCCTTGATGCCGGAGTTCATCGCTCCCCAGGACGGCGCCGAGAAGCAGGACTGCGAGCGAAACGCCGCCAAGCGCTGGCTCGCCACCCATGCGGACCGGGTGCGGAGCCTGCAGCCGGTCTTCCTCGGCGACGACCTGTTCGCCTGCCAGCCGCTCGCCGAGGCCATCACGGCGAGGGGCGGCGATTTCCTGCTCACCGCCAAGCCGTCGTCGCACAAGGCGCTTTACGACTTCATGCACGGCGCCGCCGTCGAGGAGCGCACGGTCAAGCAGAAGGCCGGAAGCAAGCGCCTGACCTGCCGCTACCGCTGGTTCGCCCAGGTGCCGCTGCGCGACGGCCGGGACGCGATGCGGGTCAACTGGGTCGGCGTCACCGTCACGGACGCAAAAGGCAAGGCCACCTATGACGGCGCCTTCGTGACCTCGCTGCCCGTCACACAGGACACCGTCGGCGAGATCGTGGCCTGCGCCAGGGCCAGGTGGAAGATCGAGAACGAAAGCTTCAACGTCCTCAAATCCAACGGCTACCACCTCGAACACAACTTCGGCCACGGCAAGCAGAACCTCGCCATGATGTTCGCCGCCATGAACCTGCTCGCCTTTGCCGTCCACACCGTCTGCGACGGCCTCGAACGGCTCTGGATCGACGCCAGAACCGCCAAGCGCGCCCGCAAGCGCTTCTTCGAGCACATCCGTATCATCACGGCCTATCTCGTGTTCCCCGACTGGCAAACCCTCATGCAGACCCTGACCAACTCAAAGCCACCACCCGACATCGCAGCCCAGATCGACATGTAAGCCCATGGCCGGTAGGGGCAGTTAGAATTGCTGGTCCGTGCAACAGAGTCCCCTCCGAGCCTTGCTTCCAGCTCCGCCACCCGCGCCGCCAATGTCTGGACCTGCGCGGTCAGCGCCTGGACCTGCGCCCACAACGCCCGGATCAGCGCGTCCTTCTCCTCGTGCGTCAGCTGGCTGAGATCAGGAAGTTCGGTCATCCCAGCCTTGAATCCCAAGCGCCAGGGTCACGTCAAGCCGCCTCACGCGCAGCGCCAAACACTCCAAATCAACGGGGAAGATGAGCAGCTACGAACCGCGGCCCTCACCGGACGGATACCCCGAACCTCAGCCGAAGCGCGGACAAAGATGAACGAGGTCAGGGTCCGCACGGCAGCGTGACGCTCCGATCTCACCCCTCCACCCGCAAGAGGAAGCCCATTGTGGAGGAAGTTCGCGGAGCAGCGGAGTCGGACAAATGCACGAGACCTGGACGCATACGGCATTTTGCCGTATACAGTCCGACATGGACACGCACACCCCTGCTACCGCCCGCTTGGAAGCGCGCTTGCCCGCCGACGTTATGGCTGTGCTCAAGCGTGCCGCCGAGATCGAGGGCCGCACCCTCACCGACTTCGTCGTCTCCGTCGCCCATGCAGCAGCCCGGCGCACGATCGAGGATGCCGAGGTCGTGCGTTTGTCCGTTGAGGACTCACAGCGCTTCGCCGAGGCAGTCCTGACCCCGCCCGAGCCGGTCCCGGCGCTCCGGCGTGCCTTCCAGCACCACCGCAAGCTGGTCAGCGGTTCCGAGCCGTGACTGGAACGGCCGGCGGCGAGCCGGCTGTCAGGCAAGGCCCGTTCCGGATCGAGCGCCTGGCCGAGCGCCACGACCGTTCGGGCTTCGACAGCGGCGTGCCCGCACTTGATGCCTACCTGCGCACCCAGGTCGGCCAGGATGTCCGCCGCCGGGTGGCGAGCTGCTTTGTCGCACTCGACAGGGTGGGGCTGGTTGCAGGCTACTACACCCTCGCTGCCGCGAGCGTGGTGCCTGCCGACTTGCCCGACGAGGTTGTGCGCCGATTGCCGCGCTATCCGTCCCTGCCCGCCTACCGGATTGGCCGCCTGGCCGTGGACCGGAGAGCGCGCGGCCAGAAGCTCGGGGCTGCGCTGCTTGCGGACGCCCTGCGCCGGGCGTTGCGGGCAGAGGCCGCGGCAGTCGCAATGCTGGTGGATGCCAAGGACGACCATGCCGGCGCCTTCTACCGCCACCACGGCTTTATCGGCCTCTCCGGCCGGCCGTTCACCTTGTTCCTGCCGCTTGCCACTGCGGCCAAGCTGGTAGGTGAGTAGTGGTCCCATGGTCAGTCGCCGCAACGGGCCGTTACTGCCGATCGATCTCGACTACCTACCCGCACCGTGCCAGATCATCGTGCTGGACCAAGTGCGCTGAGCACAACCGGACTGTGCCGCCAACCGAACCTCTTTCCCCCCCGGCCGGCAGCAGATTGAACATCGTCTGGTTTCGGCCGCTTCGCGCCCATCCCAGTCATAGGCACGACTTGGCCAAGTTCCTGATAACCGACTTCCGGAAGCAACTCTGCAAAGTCGGCCGCACCGCTTATATTGCGATCTCTGGCACGCCGGCATCGGTGAGGAGCTGGTAGAGTTCAGCGACATTGTTCCGCTGTCCGCGCTCTTGGCAGAAGGTGAAGATGGCTCGCTGTTTGGCGCGCGAGAGGGCGACGAAAAAGGCTGCCACGCCTTCTGGATCGCCCGGAACATGTGCCCACCATGCTTTGTCGTCGAGGCCCACGAAGACGACCGTGTCATACTCCAGGTCCTTGCTCTTATGGATGTCAAACGACATCGGGAACCCAGCCAACGACCCTTACCCGCCAACGGCAATCGCCGCCTGATCCCCAATCTCGCGATAGTCCCCCGGCATGACCCTTGAGCAGCTCCGCGTCTTCGTCGCCGTGGCCGAACGGCAGCATGTCACCCGCGCGGCGAAGGCGCTCCACATCGCCCAGTCGGCCACCAGCGCCTCCATCGCAGCGCTTGAAGGGCGGCACGGCGCCAAGTTGTTCCACCGCGTCGGCCGCGGCATCGAGCTGACGGAGGCCGGCACCCTGTTCCTCGTAGAGGCGCGGGCCGTGCTGGCCCGGGCGGAGGCGGCCGAGCTGGTACTGTCGGAGCTGGGTGGCCTGAAGCGCGGAACCTTGGCGGTGCAGGCCAGCCAAACCATCGCAAGCTATTGGCTGCCGCGCCACCTGGTCGCATTCCGGCGCGCGCATCCCGGCATCGACATCCACCTGGCCGTCGGCAACACCACGCAGGTTGCGGCAGCGATCCACGACGGCTCGGCCGAGCTTGGCTTCGTCGAGGGGGCCGTGGACGACCAGGCGCTGAACAGCCGGGCGGTCGCACGCGACCAGCTCGTCGTCGTGGTCGGGACCGAGCATCCCTGGGCCGGATGCGGCGCGATCACGCCGGACCAGCTCGCCGAGAGCGACTGGGTGCTGCGGGAGGCCGGGTCCGGCACGCGGTCGGTGTTCGAGGCGGCGGTGGAGGCCGGCATGGGCGCCACTGCCATCTCCGCTTCCGTCGCAGCGCCCAGCATCGAGGCCGGGCTGCTGCACCAAGTCGGGCTGACGCTGCCGGAGCGGGACTTCCACGTCCTGCGGCACACGGAGCGGTATCGGAGCCGGGCCGCCGACGCGCTGCTGGCGATCATCGCCGGCTCCTGACCCATCAAGCTTTCCGATGGGTTCGACCGCGCGTCGCTGTTGGACCGATTGGCCCGGCGAGCACCTAGTGCCTGCACAAGCGACGAAGCAGGGAAGCGCAGCATGGTCGGCATGGGACGGACAGGCGAGGCGGTCAGCCGGCGGGGGCTGTTGAGGGGGTTGGGCGCGTTGGGCGCCTTGGCCTCGACGGCACCCGCCTGGGCGCAGGGCACGGTGAGGCTCGGCCTGAATGGCGGCCCGGACGAGCGGGCGCTGACGACGGCCTTTCCGCAGAAAGGCTCCATGATCCTGCAGCGGACCCGGCCGCCGCTGCTGGAAACCCCGTTCGAGGTGTTCGACCAGGGCGTTTTCACGCCCAACGACCGCTTCTTCGTGCGCTGGCACTGGGCCGTGATCCCCGAGCAGGTGGACCTGGCCACATTCCGGGTGGGGGTGCGCGGCCACGTGAAGCAGGTGCAGTCGCTGACCATGGCCGACATCCTGGCGCTGCCCCGCGTGGAGCTGGCCGCCGTCAACCAGTGCTCCGGCAACTCCCGCGGGCTGTTCCAGCCGCGTATCGCCGGCGGGCAGTGGGAGAACGGCGCGATGGGCAACGCGAAGTGGACCGGCGTGCGGCTGCGGGACGTGCTGGACCGCGCCGGCGTGAAGCCCGGCGCCGTCGCGGTCCGCTTCAACGGCCTGGACCAGCCGGTGGTGGACGGCGCGCCGGACTTCATGAAGTCGCTCGCCATTGACCATGCCCGCGACGGCGAGGTCATGCTGGCCTACCAGATGAACGGCGAGCAGTTGCCGCTGCTGAACGGCTTCCCGCTGCGCCTGGTCGTGCCCGGCTGGTACTCGACCTACTGGGTCAAGATGGTCGGGGACATCGAGGTGCTGGACGCGCCGGACGACAGCTTCTGGATGAAGAGCGCCTACCTGATCCCCGCCACCCCGCGCGCCGACGTGAAGCCCGGCCAGACCGGCTTTCCGACCGAGCCGATCAGCCGCATGGTTCCGCGCTCCTTCTTCACCAACGTGACGCCGGCGGCCAAGGTGAAGCCGGGGACGCCGGTGCCGCTGCGGGGCATCGCCATGGGCGGCGACTGCGGCGTCGCGGCGGTTGACCTCTCCATGGATGGCGGCGCCACGTGGTCCGCGGCGGCGCTGGGCCGCGACGAAGGCTCCTACAGCTTCCGGCGATGGACGGCACAGGCGACCGCCCCCGCATCAGGTGCCATGACCGCCATGGTCCGTTGCACGAACACGAAGCAGGTCAGCCAGCCGATGGCGGCGAACTGGAACGGCGGCGGCTTCATGCGCAACGTCATCGAGACGGTGCAGCTCGCGGTCGCCTGACCAACCAGGCCCAATCAAGCATAGGGACACATCCCATGGCCGTTTCCTTCATGACCGTCGCCTATGCCACGGTCGCCGTCGCCGGCATTGCCCTGTTCGCCGGCGGCTCTGCGGCCGAGCGCTCGGCCGCACTCCTGGCCCGCCAGGCCGCCGGCAAGCCGGCGATGCCGGCCTATTCGGTGGCTTTGAACAAGCAGCTCGCTGCCTACGCCGCGGCGGTCGGGCCGCATGCCGCACCGGCCACGGCGGGGGCCGCGGGCGTGACGCTCCGGTCCGTCGGCTTCGACCTACCCTCCAGCGACCGCGGCTTCCCGCCCGGGCCGGGTGCCGACCTGGTGGCGAACAACTGCCAGTCCTGCCACTCGCCCGGCATGATCCTGAACCAGCCGGCCCTGACCCGCGCTGAATGGACCGGCGAGGTGGACAAGATGCTGCACACCTACAAGGCGCCGGTGCCGGAAGACGACGTGGACGGGATCGTCACCTATCTGGCCAGCCTTAAGGCCGCGCCGTAGCCGGCCGTCGTGACGGAATAAGCCCGGCCCTGCACGCCCCATTCCAAAGGACAAGATCATGCGTCCCAGCCGCCTCCGGCGAAGCCTTCCCGCCTGTACGCTGCTGCTCGGCCTGGCGACCGGCGCCATCGCGCGGGGCCAGGCGTCGGGTGCCGACACGTTCACGTCCGTCATGCGGTCCGCCATGGCGCGGATGGACCGCGACATGATGGTGCCCGCCAGCGGCGATGCGGACCGGGACTTTGCCGCCATGATGATCCCGCATCACCGGGGCGCGGTGGAGATGGCGCAGGCCGAGCTGCGCTTCGGCCATGATACCGTCCTGCGTCGCCTGGCCCAGGGCATCGTCGTCGAGCAGCAACAGGAGATCGCGGTAACGCACCAGGCGCTCGCCGCATTGCCGCCTGCCCTGCCGACGGACGCGCCCGCTTCGTCCCAGAACATGCCGAACACCATGCACAAGGGACATTGACATGACCTCGCGCCATCCCGCGCGGCGCCTTGCCGCCCTGCTGCTGCTCGGCACCACCCTGTCCGCCCATGCCGGGCAGGCGCCCTTCGCGGCGTCCGCGCCCGACATTCCCATGAGCGGGCGGGACCGGTTCTACACGTCCGACCAGTTCTCCAACACGGTGTCGGTCATCGACCCGGCCGCCGGCACGCTGCTGGGCGTCATCCGCCTGGGCGACCCGGCGCCGGGCAGCCTCAGCCCGCTCTACCGCGGCCAGTTGCTGGTGCACGGGATGGGCTTCTCGCCGGACCGCAAGACCCTGGCCATGATCTCCATCGGCTCCAACTCCGTCAGCTTCATCGACACTGCGACCAACACGGTCAAGCACGTCGCCTATGTCGGCCGGTCCCCGCACGAGGCGTTCTTCACGCCGGACGGGCGCGAGGTCTGGGTCAGCGTCCGCGGCGAGGACTACATCGCCGTGCTGGACGGCGTGACCTATGCGGAGAAGAGCCGGATCAAGGTGCCGAACGGGCCGGGAATGGTGATCTTCTCGCCTGATGGCAAGCTCGGCTACGCCGCGTCCAGCTTCTCGCCCGAGACGGTCGTGATCTCGACCGCCGACCATGCGGTCGTGGGCCGGGTGAAGCAGAAAAGCCCGTTCGCGCCGGACATCGCCGCGACGCCGGACGGCAAGCAGGTCTGGCTGACGCTGAAGGACGTGGGCCGCACGATGGTGTTCAACGCCGTGGCGCCCTTCGAGGTGCTGCGCGTGATCGACACCGGGCCGATCACCAACCACGTCAACTTCGCCCGCATAGCAGCGGGGCAGTTCGCCTACGTCACGGTGGGCGGGCTGAACCAGGTCAAGGTGTTCCGTACGGACGACTTCAGCCAGGTGGCCGCGATCGGCGTGGGGGCATTGCCGCACGGCCTCTGGCCTTCGGGCGATGGCACGCGGATGTTTGTCGGGCTGGAGAATGCCGATGGCGCCGCGGTGATCGACACGGCCGTCAACACGGTCGTCGCGACCATCCCTGTCGGGCAGGGGCCGCAGGTCGTGGCCTACGTGCCAGGCGCGGCGCCGGAAGGGCCGGGCACGCAGAACCTGCAGCCGCCGGGCGTGGCAGCCAACACGGCGCGCCTCACCCTTGGGGCGCCAAAGGGTGCGCCGGCCACGCAGGTCACGCTGTTCGACCAAGGGCTGGTGCAGGTGCTGCAGGCCGGCGCGACCGGGCTTGAGCCGCGGAAGCCTTATGTGCTGGCGCTGTCCGCCGAGGCGTCCGGCGGCGGCACGTTGCAGCCGCTAGCGGCGTTCATGGCTAACCCGGCTGGTGCTGCGGTGGTCACCGCCATCGGGCCGATCCGTCAACTCGTGCACGACAGCCCCGGCCCGGCCCGGCGCTACCTCGTTATCGCCCCTGGGACTGCCGCCGCACATGACGCGCCCGTGCAGGTCCAGCAGTGATTTCGGGGGTGGGCGCAGACATTCCGGCTCCTGTGGGTGGCTCTACCGTGCTTGGACCTCGATGATCAATCAGATACGGCGATTTTTTCGACCAATTTAAGCTGTTATTCCGGATATGAGGACACGCCTATCGTCGTCCGACAGCAACCAAGGCGCCCCTCATGTCACATGGCTTTTCCATCGTTCGACTGCTGCCAGGCGTGCTGCTCTGCATCTTGGTCACAGGTGCTGCAACCCTGCTCCAGGTGGTCGAGGTGCGGCTCGCAGGGGAGCCTTACCTTGAGGCGCTCGTGCTTGCGATCCTGCTTGGCGTGGCCGTCCGCACCGCGTGGGAACCGGGGCCGCTCTGGCGACCGGGCGTAACGTTCAGCGCCAAGACGCTGCTTGAGATCGCCGTGGTGCTGCTTGGCACGTCGGTCAGCGCGCGCACGGTGCTGGCGCTCGGACCCGAACTGCTGGTGGGCATTGCCCTGGTGGTCGCGGTGGCGATCGCGACCAGCTACGGGATCAGCCGCGCATTCGGCCTGCCGCAGCGCATGTCGATCCTGGTGGCATGCGGCAACTCGATCTGCGGCAACTCGGCCATCGCGGCCGTGGCTCCGGTGATCGGAGCCGATGGAGATGGACATCGCGTCCTCGATCGCCTTCACGGCCGTGCTCGGCGTGGCGGTCGTCCTCATGCTGCCTTTGTTGGTGCCGGTCCTGCTCCTGTCGCTGACGCAGTATGGCGTGCTCGCGGGGCTGACGGTGTATGCGGTGCCGCAGGTGCTCGCGGCGACCCTGCCGATCGGCGCGCTGAGCAACCAGGTGGGCACCGTGGTCAAGCTGGTGCGCGTGCTGATGCTTGGCCCCGTTGTTCTCGGCCTGTCGCTGCTTACCCGCCGCTTGCGCGACGAGACCGACGAGACGCCGCCGCACGTGACCGCGGGCGATCGTCCAAGGCCCGGCAGACCGGCGCTGCACGAACTGGTGCCGTGGTTCATCGTCGGCTTCCTGGCCGTGCTTGCGCTCCGCTCGTCCGGCCTGATCCCGCCGTCGCTGCTGGTGCCCATCACGACCGTCGCGAACCTGCTCACGACGGTCTCGATGGCGGCCCTGGGGCTTGGGGTGGACGTGCGGGTCGTGGCCCAGGCCGGGTTGCGCGTCACCGGCGCCGTGACGCTGTCTCTGGCGGTGCTGGGCGCGATCAGCCTCGGCCTGATCCGGCTGCTCGGGGTCGCGTGAGCGGGAGAAGGTGGCACACATCTCGACGGTTCCCATCGATGCCGTGGGAGGCCCGCCATGCTCAACCTGTTACATGAATGATCTGCAGGTGCGTTTCCCGTGCCGGACCGTGCCGGACCGTGACGGCGGTGATGCAGTGTGCCGGCAACCGGCGGGCGGACATCCAGCCCTACGTGTAGTGGCTTGCACTCATCCGCGGCCGGGCGCGACCTTATCGGCCCGAACCGGCTCACGCTCGCTGGGATTATCGGATGCGTCTGGCTCACGCTCGGTGGGTTCTTGGCCACTCTCGATACTGCTGGTGAATTCCCATCAGGCGGCTTCTGCCATCAGCGTGCGGAACTTCGAGCGTCTTGTCGCCAGTTCGGCGCCCCCGAGCCATTCGGTCATCCTGACCAGGTTCATCGCCGCGGCGGTCGCGACATGCTGCAGGTAGGTCTTGGCTTGGCCAACATAACGCGACCGGCGCAGGCCGAAACCCCGCACGGCCTGCGATATCGTGCCCTCCACCCCGGCCCTGACCGCGCTCAGGGCGGCGAACTCGGCCGTCGTTTCCCGACACCGCGCACCCACGAGTGCGATGTGCTGCTCGTGCGTGCGCAGCGTCAGGGTGCGCCGCGCCCTTGTGCCGCGCGTGCAGTCCGCCAGGTGCTGGCACGCGCCGCAATTCGAGCCGGAGAATTTGACCTTGATCACCTGCGTGCCGCGGTTGTCGAGGGCCGGCGTCCAGCTTGCGCTGACGGCGCCCTGGGGACAGGTCGCCTTTTTCTGTTCCCACTCCACGTCGAAGTCGGCTGCCGCGAAGCCCTTGCCCTCGCGCGCCTGCCAGCGCTCGTCGGCTCGGGCCGGACCGGCGAGGTCGATCCCGAAATCCCGCCGCGTGGCCACCAGGAGTCCGGCGTCCAGGTAGCCCGTATCGACCAGGTGCGTCGCCGGCAGCAGGCCCTTGGCTCGCAGGGCGGTATGGGCCGGCGTGGTCGCTTCCGCATCGGCTATGGGCGCCGCCATGGTCTGGACGTGGGTGATGAGGTGCGGCTTGCCCTCGTCGCACGTCTCGGTCAGGTGGGCCTTGTAGCCGATCCACTTGGTCGTGCGCTTGCGGCCAAGATGGGCGTCGGTGTCGTAGGGCGAGCTGAGAAAGATCGACGACGGCGGGATGCCACGCTCGGCTGTGCGCCATTGCACGCCCTCCGCCGAGAGATAGAACTGCTGCACCCAGACGCGCCACAGGATCTCGACCGCAGGCACCTGCCGCAGCCAGCCCGGCGCTGCCGGGTCAAATGCCGCAGCCAGGAGCGCGTGGCCATCCTGGCCGACGGTCCGGGCGCGCTCGTCCCAGCGGGCTGCGTTCTTCGCCAGACGATCGTCAAAGGTGCGGTGCCCGTAACGCTCCGCCCAGCCAAGCTGGGCATGCACCCGCAGCCAATCAGGTGCCGCGACGGCCAGGCTTTCCAGCGCATGGCGCATCGTCTCGGTGACGCACTCCAGGCGGTTCAGGGCACGCACCGCAGCCAGGACATGCGTGGAGTCGGTCCGCTGCCGCCCACCTGCCGACAGCAGGTTCCGCTCGCGGGCGAGCGTCAGCACCGCGTCGAGCAGCACCTGCTCCGCCCCGCCCTCGACCAGGCGGGACCGGAACTCGCTCAGCACGGTGCTGTCAAAGCCAGGGTCAGTCAGAGACAACGCCAGGGCATACTTCCAGTCGATCCGACCGCGGACCGCCTTGGCCGCCTGACGGTCGGGCAAGCCCTCGGCGAACTGGAACAGGGTCACCAGAGCAAGCCGCCAAGGCGCCTCCGCCAGGCAGCCGCGGGTGGGGAACAAACCCGCGAACCGGGCGTCGTCGAACACCGCGCCGAGCTCGTCGCGCAGGCGCGTGTAGCGACTGCCTTTCGGGAACGACGCGTGGGCGACGCGCACGGTTTCTTTGGGGATGGCTGGGGAGATCTCAGGGCGGAGGGACATGATGCTAACCTAGGGCAAGATACCGCGACGTCGCCCTCAACCAGCGCCTCGCCCCCAAGTTCCAGCGCCAAACCGCCGCAGAGAATTCGCCAGCAGTATCGAAAGTGGGCAAGAACCCACGGTCATTGAGACGAACGCGAGATCGTGCGGGCCAGCGCATGGTTTGTGAGACGGACGGGGCTGTCGGTGCTGCCTACCCGCACCGCGGTTCACTTCGCGAGGCGCTCGCTCAGCAAAAAGGGGCTACAATCACCTGAACGCCGGCCTGTTCCAGCGCCGCAGCGATCTCAGGCGGCGGCGCAGCGTCGGTCACGAGGTACTCCACATCGGCAAATCCGGTCACGTGTGCGAAAGCGGCCACCTGGAACTTGCTGCTGTCGGCCAGAACAATGGTTCGCCGCGCGACCTCGACCATGCTCGACGACAGCGATGCTTCTTCGAGCCGGGCGATCGAGAAGCCGTCGGGGGACATGCCAGTGACGCCGATGACTGCGGTGTCGGCGCTGATGCGGGCCGTTGAGGGAAAGCCAATCGCGCCGATCGTGACCTGCGGGCTGCTCCAGTAGGTGCCACCCAAGACATAGATCGCCCGCATGGCGTAGTCCGGCAGCACCGGCGGGATGCGCAGGTTGTTGGTGACGACCATCAGCTCCCGCCGCTCCTGCAACTCCGCAGCGAAGTAGTAGGTTGTCGAACCGCCATTGATGATCAGGGTCTCGCCGTCGCGGATCAGCGTGCTGGCAGCCCGGCCGATGCGGATTTTTGCGTCAGCGTTCGCATCCATGCGCTGGGTCAGCGAGACCTCGCGCATGACCAAGCTGTCGCTCGGGATCGCGCCGCCATGGGTGCGCACCAGCAGCCCGCGCTGCTCCAGCAACTGAAGGTCCCGGCGGATCGTGTCGCGCGACACGCCGAGCCGCGTCACCAGTTCCGTCACCGTCATCTGCCCATGTTCCCGCACCAGGGCGGCCAGCCTGCTCTGCCGCCGCGCGGGCAGGGCGGTGGCATCGGTATCGTTGGCCGGGTCGGGTCGGGGCAGGGTCATCTCCGCATCATGCCAGCCTAAGCTTAGGGAGCGCTACCCCAAACCATGCAGCGTTGTGCGTTTTTTTGCAGTATACTGCGCTTGACCGAGCGTCTTTATGCGTTAGTGTGCTGCGCATGGGAAGCTGCACCTGGCATGGCCGTTACGCAAACCTGATCGCAAACCTTGGCGAGTACGGCGCACACGGCCGTTGGACATTCTGCGGGCTTGGCGCCTGTGTGGACGCGGTGCTGTCAGCGCACGACGCGGTCGGCGTCCTCCTTGCCTCGCCTGAGCCTCCGGCGCAGATACTCGGTCAGACGCTGGCGCAGCGTGCAGGCGCCGGCGTCGGCGGCGAGATGCGCGTGCGGTGGGATACCGGGCCGGCCTGGCTCGACGGCGCCCTGCCGCCACGCAAGTCCATGGGCGGCACCGGCCCGCACGCCGCCCGAGTATTGACGCTCCTGGGGGCGCCGGCGCTGCTGGCGCTGGGCCATCGTGATGCCGAACAGATGGCGTGCGTTGATGGCGACATCTGCCTGGCAAAGGACGGCCGGCCGACACCCGCGCGAGACATCGCGCCGCACGGCGTGCCGCGACCCAAGATATACATCTTCGAGTTCACCGCCGGCCGCCCGGTCGGCAGCACCGTGGCGCCGCGCTCCTCGCGCATCATCGTTCGTTTCAGCGATCCGGGGCTGGAGGACGATCCGGAGTTTGAGGCGCTCAGCACGGCACTGGCCTCCGGTGCGGGTGCAGGAGTGTTGTCTGGCTTCAGCGGTGTTGGCGACGCTGGCTTGGATCAGGCCGTTTCGCGGGCACAGCCCTTGGGGCTGCGTTGGCGTGCCGCAGGTGTTCCGGTCGTGCATCTCGAAATGGCTGGCTACGACACGCCCGAGCTACGGGACCGCACAATGGCCGGGCTGCGCGGCGCTTTCAGCTCCATCGGGTTCAGCCAGTCCGAGTACCGGGCGTTCGTGCCCGGCGATGCCCCTGAGACATCCAGCATCGTGGCAACGGCCGAGCGACTGGGCGTTGACCGGCTGTGCGTCCACGCGGACACCTGGGCGCTTGCCGCCACGCGCCATGATCCGGACCATGAGCGGACGGCGCTGATGATGGGCTGCCTGCTCGCGAGCACGCGCGGGGCCCTTGGCCGGCCGGCGCGGCCAACAGCGCTTGACCCGGCTGTCCTGTTCGAGGCGCCGCCGCAGGAGGCGCAGGAAGGGCCGTGGAACATCGTCGCGTGCGCGGCGCCTTACCTGCCGCAGCCTGTGACGACACTTGGGCTTGGCGACACGTTCATGGCCGGGTGCCTGCTGGTGCTTGGTCAACCGCATCGTCCCGAGGCGGGTCGAACCCGCCGCGTGACGTAGCCTGGGAAGCTTGGGCTGAGAACATCAAACAATACATACAAGGGGAAACAGATGGCTTGGACAGGACGGCTCAATCTGGCTTTGGCGGCGACGCTGGCGAGCTGCGTGGCCGCCGGCGCGCGGGCGGACACCACGGTGACAGTCGCGACCGTGAACAACAACGACATGATCGTCATGCAGCGGCTGTCGTCCGAGTTCGAGCGGGACAACCCGGGCGTCCACGTGCGCTGGGTGACGCTGGAGGAGAACGTGCTGCGCCAGCGGCTGACCGTCGACATCTCCACGAACTCGGGCCAGTTCGACGTGCTGACCATCGGGCTGTTCGAGGCGCCGATGTGGGGCCAGAGCGGCTGGCTCATGCCGTTCAACGACCCGCCGGCCGGATACGACATGGACGACGTGCTGAAATCGGTGCGGGACGGCCTGTCCCACGGCGGCCAGCAGTACGCCCTGCCGTTCTATGCCGAAAGCCAGATGACCTTCTACCGCAAGGACCTGTTCGACAAAGCCGGGCTGTCCATGCCGGAGCAGCCCACCTGGGCGCAGATGGGCGAGTTCGCGAAGAAGCTGCACGACCCGGAGCACGGCATCTACGGCATGTGCCTGCGCGGCAAGCCCGGGTGGGGGGAGAACACGGGACAGCTCGGCCCGGTGGTGAACTCCTACGGCGGGCGCTGGTTCGACATGGACTGGAAGCCACAGCTCCTGACCGAGCCGTGGAAGAAGGGGGTTGGCCTTTATGTCGACCTGCTGCGTCAGTACGGGCCGCCCGGCGCGTCGTCGAACGGCTACAACGAGACGCTGGCGCTGTTCACCAACGGCAACTGCGCGATGTGGGTCGATGCGACGGTCGCGGCCAGTACCCTGAGCGATGCCAAGCAGAACAAGGCGGCGGGCAAGGTCGCCTACGCCAATCCGCCTTATGGGACCGTGGACAAGGGCAACCATTACCTTTGGTCCTGGGCGCTTGCGGTGCCGAAGTCGTCCAAGGTGCAGGCGGACGCCAAGAAGTTCGTGTACTGGGCGACGTCGAAGCGCTACATCGACCTCGTCGCCAAGACGGAGGGCGTGACCGCCGTGCCGCCGGGCACGCGGACCTCGACCTATGAGAACCCCGAGTATCTCCGCGCGGCGCCGTTCGCCAAGCTGACGCTGGAGAACATCAAGACCGCGGACATGGACCACCCCACCGTGGAACCGGTGCCCTACCGCGGCATCTCCTTCGTGGCGATCCCGGAGTTCCAGGGGATCGGGACCCGGGTGGGCCAGGAGGTCGCGGCGGCGATCTCCGGGCAGAAGACCGTCGATGCGGCCCTCGCCTCGGCGCAGGCAAGCGTCGAGCAGGCCATGCGCAAGGGCGGCTACCTGAAAAACTGAGGCCGGTCGGGGGCGGGCGGTCCGCCCCCGCGCTTTCGTTGGAGCACGGCATGTATTCCGAGAAGTTCCGATTGGACGGCAAGACGGCGTTCATCACCGGCGGCGGGCGCGGGATCGGGCTGTGCGCCGCGCAGGCGCTCGCCGAGGCCGGGGCGCGCGTCGTCATCTCCGACGTGCAACCGGACGTGCTGGAAGCGGGGCGGGCCGAGCTGGCCGGGCTGGGCTACGCGGTGGAGGCCGTGGCGCTGGACGTGACCCGCCCGGACGACGTGACGCGAATGGCGGACGGCCTCAATGCGCGATACGGCGCCATCGACGTGCTGGTCGCCAACGCCGGCATCGCCTGGCCGGACACCGGGGGCGAGGAGATGTCCGACGCGGCGTGGCTCCGGGTGGTCGATGTAGACCTGAACGGCGTGTTCTGGTGCTGCCGGGGTTTCGGCCGGCACATGCTGGGGCGCGGGTCCGGAGCGATCGTGACGGTCGGCTCCATGTCGGGCCTGATCTCCAACCGGCCGCAGCGCCAGGCGCACTACAACGCGGCCAAGGCGGGCGTGCACCACCTCACCCGGTCGCTGGCCGGCGAGTGGGCGGCGCGCGGCGTGCGGGTGAACGCCGTCGCCCCCGGCTACATCGACACGGCGATGTCCGGCCCCGGGCTACGTCAGGAGGTCGGCCAGGGGTGGCTCCGCGACACGCCGATGGGGCGCGGCGGGCGTCCGGAGGAGGTCGCGTCGGTGATCCTGTTCCTGGCCAGCGAGGCATCAAGCCTGCTGACCGGCTCCGTCGTCGTGGCCGACGCCGGCTTTACCATCTGGTGATTTGGCTGCTTGGTCCGATCGGCGGATGCATCTGAGAAAAACAGTGGGAAAGCAGAATCGATGAAGCGTCTTGATGAAAAGCTGGACCGGATCCGTTCCGGCCGTTACTCGAAATCCGATTTCATCATCGCCGACGCAAAGGACGGCGACATGGGTTCGGGCTGCACCACGCCGGCGCCCTTGCGCAACAGGGACGGCTCACCTGCAACGGGTCCACGTCGCCTGCGCACCTATCTCGACCAGATCGCTGCGGTCGTGAAGCAGGACATCGTGGACATCATGCTGATGTCGGCATCCAACCTGGAGCGGATGGTCGATGAAGGCGTGTTCCGCGACAGCGCCGTCCAGCCTGCCATACGCGCCAACGAAGCCACGGATTGCTGGGGCGGGCTGCGCGGCGGCAACTACACGCATCACGCGTCGCGCAACTTCCGAACGGCCAAGCTCTCGCGCGTCATGCATGGCACGATGCGCCCGACGTTGGGCGCATCGATCACCGGCACCGACCTCGGCCTCTATTCTGTCACGTTCAACAACGACCTGGACGCGGACATGGCATCGCTTCAAGCCTTCGCTGATTTCCGTGACGAAGCGGCGGAGAACGGCTTCCGCTATTTCCTGGAGGTGTTCAACCCGAACGCGCCCTCCAGCCTTGATCCGGCAGACGTGCCGAAGTTCGTCAACGACCACATCCTGCGTGCGCTCGCCGGCGTGATGCGTGCGGACCGCCCGCAGTTCCTGAAGATGCCGTTCAACGGACCGGCAGCCATGGAGGAGTTGGCCGCGTATGATCCGTCGCTGATCGTAGGCGTCCTGGGCGGCGGGGCCGGCACCACGCGCGACACGTTCGAGCTTCTGCATCAGGCGGAGAAATACGGCGCGCGCCTCGCGCTGTTCGGCCGTAAGATCAACTTGGCCGACTCACCGCTCGACATCGTCAGGTTCATGCGTGAGGTCGCCAGTGGCAACGTGTCTCCAGAAGAGGCCGTGGAAGCTTACCATGGAAAGCTGCAGACGCTGAACATAAAGCCCAGTCGTCCCTTGGCGGAGGACAATGTCATCACCGAGGCAGTGCTGAAACAGCATTAAACCCCGTCCAGTTTGAGAGCCGTGGTTGCTTGGCTTGGCTGGAGGGTGGCGCATGGCCCCATGGCGGCTTTCCTGGAGAGCGTTGCCGAAGCCGATGTTACGAGTTGACCACCAGCGCTGGGAGCAAACGCGGGCGGACCTGCGCCGCCTGGCCCTGACCGCCACGCACGGCCGCACGCGCGAGCGTTTCCTGGCTTTGCACGACATGGCCCAAGGCGCCTGTGCCACGCAGGTGGCCGAGCGCACGGGCCGCCACCCGCAGACCGTGGCGAAACCGAAGGTTTGCGCCGTGATGGAGTGGCTGCACCTGTATAACGAGCGCGGCCCCGGGGCACTGGCCTACCAGCGCACCGGCGGCTTGCCCCCGCACCGCGGCCGCCCTTGGGCAAACAGACTGCAAACCATGCGCGCTGAAGCCGCACTGCACCCGCGCCTCCCGTCGCCTGCTGACGCCAAGGCGGCGCGAGGAGCACGAAGCGCTGGAAGCAGCCCGGACGCGCGAGACCGGAAAGGCGTTTGCCACCGAGTATCGCCGTCGTGCCGGCATCGAGGGCACGTTGTCACAAGGCGTGCGCGCCATGCACCTGCGCCGTGCCCGCTATGTCGGGCTCGCCAAAACGCACCTGCAGCACGTGCTTACGGCAGCGGCCATGAACCTTAGCCGCCTTGGCTCCTGGTTCGCAGGCACACCACGCGCGAGAACGCGCCAGTCCGCCTTCGTCCGGCTCATGGCGATGCCAGCCCCCACCTGACGACTTCGCCAGCAGTATCCGAACCGGGTCGATCCCAATCCCAGTTCCGGTGCCCCGCTTCC
>CAXSEX010000034.1:0-18984 GCA_964236415.1 uncultured Acetobacteraceae bacterium
TCCCCGAAAAGGAGCCTTAACCAAACCGAAAGCCTGAATGTCAACGCCGCCTAGGGATCAAGCTTCCAAAAAACCTTGGCGACGTACTCTACAGCGTTCGTTACCGCGTGCCCCTGCCCAAACGGATATTAGATACGCAGTCGGATGGAATGGAATGGGTGATAGAGTCGCAGGGGCGGTCTCAATACAGCTTTGTGCTTGTGCCTGTTAACCGCATTGTTCCCAACCCAGCCCTCGTCACGGTCGAGATTCCAGATGCCACGCCAGAAATCATAAGCATGTACTCGCTTAACGACGAACAGGCGCTTTTGGCGCGTTTGCGATACAATCGTTTAATCGACACCTTCCTCCAAGTGACAGCTTATTCGCTCCAGAGCCACATGCGGACTCATGTGAAGGGAACAGGCCAACTTGAAATCGATGAGGTCTATGTCGCTCTTGATCGCAATGGCGAACACTACATCATTCCAGTTCAGGCAAAAGGCGGAAAAAATCAATTATCTGTTGTTCAAACAAAACAGGATCTTGCCTGGACTGGCTCAAAGTTTCCGCACCTCATATGCCGAGCGGTTTCCGCTCAATTCATGGACAATGAGCGGATTGCGATGTTTGAGCTTGCCCTACAGGATGGAAAAGTGTGCGTCGCCCAAGAGCGGCACTACAGGCTCTCTCCCGCCGACATCGTGAAAGTTGCAAAGACGCCAGTCTTGGGAAACCTAAGATTGTAGTCAATCATAAGCTCAGGCCGCCCCACCCCTGGCAAACCCGCCCCCCCCTGCTACACTGCGGCAACCCAGCCCCGGAGCCTCCATGATCGACATCGCCTTCGTCCCCCCCGCCCTGCCCACCTCCGGCGCGCTGGCGCTGCTGGTGCTCGAGGGGGCGAGCCTCGGCGCGGGGGAGGGCATGCTGGCCCAAGCGGATGCGGCTTGCGGCGGCACGCTGTCCCGCGCCGCCGTGGCCGCCGGGGTCACCGGCAAGAAGGCGCACACCGGCACCGTGCTGGCGCCCACGGAGGGCCTGTCCCGCGTCGTGCTGGTCGGCCTGGGCCAGGATGCCGACCACACGCTCCGCGGCATGGAGGAAGCAGGCGCTGCCGCTGCCGTGGCCCTGGCGCGCGACACGGAGGCGGCGCTGGCGGTGGATGGCATGCCCGCCTCCCACGCGGCGCACGCGGCGCTCGGCGCGCAGCTCCGCAGCTACCGGTTCGACCGCTACCGCACCAAGGAAAAGCCCGACGACAAGCCGAAGCTCGCCACCCTGACCATCATGGCCGACGACCCGGACGCCGCGGGGGCCGCCTGGCCCGCCCTGTCCGCGGTGGCGGGGGGCGTCGCCCTGTCCCGCGATCTCGCGAGCGAGCCGCCCAACGTGCTGCACCCGACCGAGCTGGCCGAACGCTGCCGCCCGCTCGCCGACCTCGGCGTCGAGGTGGAGGTGCTGGGGCCGGAGCAGATGCGCAGCCTCGGCATGAACGCGCTCCTCGCGGTGTCCATGGGCAGCGCGCAGGAGCCGCGGGTGGTCGTCATGCGCTGGAACGGCGGCGAGCCGGGCGCGGCCCCCGCCTGCTTCGTCGGCAAGGGCGTCACCTTCGACAGCGGCGGCATCTCCATCAAGCCCGCGCCGGGCATGGAGGACATGAAGTGGGACATGGCCGGCGCCGCCGCGGTGATCGGCCTGATGTCCGCGCTTGCCGGCCGCAAGGCGCGGGCCAACGTGGTGGGCGTCGTGGGCCTCACCGAGAACATGCTGGGCGGCGCCGCGCAGCGCCCCGGCGACGTGGTGCGCAGCCTGTCCGGCCAGACCATCGAGGTGCAGAACACCGACGCGGAGGGCCGGCTCGTGCTGGCCGACGCCATCTGGTATGCGCAGGACCGGTTCAGCCCGGCCTTCACCGTGGACCTCGCGACGCTGACCGGCGCCATCATCGTGAGCCTCGGCCACGAGTACGCCGGCATGTTCAGCAACGACGACGCGCTGGCGGCGAAGCTGCAAGCCGCGGGGCAGGCGAGCGGGGAGGGCGTGTGGCGGATGCCGCTGGGCGAGGCGTACGACAAGCTGATCCGCTCCGACATTGCCGACATGAAGAACATCGGCGGGCGGCCCGGCGGCGCCATCATCGGCGCGCAGTTCATCCAGCGGTTCGTGCGCGGCCCTTGGGCGCACCTCGACATCGCCGGCATGGCCTGGAGCACCAAGGACGGCCCCCTCACGCCGAAGGGCGCCACCGCTTACGGCGTCCGCCTGCTCGACCGCCTCGTGACGGACCACCTGGAGGCTGCCGCGCCGCAATAGGCCGGCGGTGAGGCTCCGCTTCGTCCGGCGCAGCGACGCCCCGACGCGCGCCGTGCCGCGAGCCGCGGGCAGCCTGGTGCCGAAACCGCGCCGCGCCAAGGTCGCGGGCTTCACCGGGCGCCACGGCCAGGTGTCGGAGGTCGTCACCCGCAAGCGCCGGCTGCTGCTGCTCGGCATGGGCGACGCGCCGCCGGGTCCGCTGGATTGGGAAGCCGCCGGCGCCTTGGCCGTTGCCCGGCTCGCGACGCTGGACCGCATCGCGCTCGACGCCCGCGGCCTCGGTGCGGGCGCCGCGGCGTCGCTCGCCGCCGGGGCGTGCCTGCGCGCCTGGCGGTTCGACCGGCTGCGCACCCGGCCGCCCGAGCCGGACGCCGCGCGCCTCGCCGCCATCGACGTGCTGACCGACGACCCGGACGCGGCCGAGGCCGCCTGGGCGCCCACGGACGCCGCCGTGCAGGGCGCGCTGTTCGCCCGAGACCTGGTGGCCGAACCCGGCAACGTCCTGACCCCGCAGGGCTTCGCCGCCCGCCTCGCGCGCTTGGAAGCCGCGGGCGTTTCGGTCGAAATCCTGGACACGGCACAGCTCCGGCAGGAGGGCCTGCGCGCCCTGCTGGCGGTGGGCGGCGCGTCCGTGCATCCGCCGTGCCTGGCCGTGCTGCGCTGGCGCGGCACCCTCGCGGCGCCGCCGGTGGCCTTTGTCGGCAAGGGCATCACCTTCGACACCGGCGGCATCTCGATCAAGCCCGCCGCCGGGATGTGGCAGATGCACGGCGACATGGCAGGCGCCGCGGCCTGCGCCGGCGCCATGCTGGCCCTGGCACTCCGCCGCTCCCCCGCGCCCGCCGCCGCGGTGCTGGCGCTGGCGGAGAACATGCCCGGCGCCGCCAGCTACCGCCCCGGCGACGTGCTGCGCACATACGAGGGCACCACGGTCGAGATCACCGACACGGACGCGGAGGGCCGGCTCGCGCTAGCGGACGCGCTGGCCTGGACCGCGGCGAACCTGCGCCCGCAGGCGATGGTGGACCTCGCGACGTTGACGGGCGCGGCCATCACCGCGCTGGGCGGCGTGATGGCCGGGCTGTTCGCCCGCGACGAGGCGCTGGACAACGTGCTCGCGGCGCACGTCGCGGCGGCCGGGGCGGCGGTGGGGGAGCGCGTCTGGCGCCTGCCGGTCGGCGACCCCCGGCCCGAGGCCCTGCTGTCCGACATCGCCGACGTGCGGCAATGCAGCATGGCGCCGCAGGTGCCGGACGCCATGCACGCGGCGGCGTTCCTCCGCCGCTTCGTGGGCGACACGCCCTGGGTCCACCTCGACATCGCCGGCACCGAGATCCGGGAGCAAGCGTGCGACCGCCACGCCCTCGGCCCCACCGGCTTCGGCGTGCGCCTGCTGGATCGGCTGATGGCGCAGCGGTTCGAGGACCCGGCGCGATGACCCCCGCTTCCGCAACCGAGGTCGGCTTCTACCACCTGACCCGCACCGGCCCCGACCAGGCGCTGCCCGCCCTGCTCGGCCGGACGCTGGCCGCCGGGGAGCGCGCGGTGGTGCGCCTGCGCGACGAGGCGCGGGTGGCGGCGCTGGACGAGGCGCTGTGGGCCAGCCAGGACCCCGACTGGCTGCCGCACGGCACCGCGCGCACCGGCCACGCCGCCTTGCAGCCGATCTGGCTTACGACGGCGGCGGAGAACCCGAACGGCGCCCGGTTCCTGTTCGTGCTGGACGATCTGCCCTGCGCGGACCTGCTGGATTGGGCGCGGGTGTTCGACCTGTTCGACGGGCGGGACGAGGCCGCCGTGGCCGCGGCCCGGCGCCGCTGGACGGCGGCCAAGGCGCTGGGTGCGGGGCTGGCGTATTGGCAGCAGGGGGACAGGGGGTGGGTGAAGAAGGGGGCCTGACTGCCATCAGGTCAGCACGGCACGGCCTGGACGTGGCCCTGCTCGGCGTAAGCGACGATCTTTGCGTCGCGGGTGACGATGGGGATGCCGAGGTGACGGGCTGTGGCGATCAGCAGCCGGGTCGCCGTGCACGCCACGCGCCTGACGCCAGCACCAGTTTCCGAACTCACCCGCCTCCGCATTCGATGGCTCGTCCAGCACCGGGGCTGTCAGGTCCACCGCCTCGGGAACCATGACCGAGCCGCGCAGGAAACCATGCAGCCGCTCCAGGGCCTCCCGTCGGCTGGCAGGCGGGATCAGGACAGCGACGGGCTTGCCGCGTTTGGTGATTTCCAGGCAATTGATCTGCCGGGCGCTGACCCGATCAAGAAAGTCCAGGCACTTCGCCTTGAACTCCGTCGCGCTGACCGTTTCCGAGTCCATGGCGGGTTCTCCACGGATGTCAGCCAGGTTATGAATCTGGTCATTCAAGATGACCAGATTCAATCTGGACCCAGATATTCGACCTGTTGGATGGACGAGGCGACGGTGGCCGCGGCCCGGCGCCGGTGGACAGCGGCGAAGGCGCTGGGCGCCGGGCTGGCAGCAAGGGGAGCGGGGTGGGTGAAGCTCGGACGCACTAATACGAACGGCTTGGTTGAATAACCGTCATCCGCTGATGGGTTTCACCCATCCTACGGCTACGGCATGGGTTGCGTAGGATGGGTGAAACCCATCAGCAACCGCACACAGGTCGATCAATAGTGCCGCCCGTATAACTTTGTTGGAGGGCGCCCCGCTCAGCGCCGGCAGATGTGGAACTCCGACGCGCTGTTCACCACCGCGATGCCCTCCAGATGGAACCGCAGCAGCTTCTCCGGGTAGAAGCAATGCAGCTCGTGTTCGAGTTGCTCTCCGTTCAGCACGAAGCGCAGGTCGTTCGCGTCCTCGCTGTCCCGGTAGGGCGTCAACCCCAGGGCGTCGGGGCATTTGCAGTCGGCGCGGACCCGCCCCCAGATCGTCTCCGCATGGGTGAACAGGCTTGAGTAGGCTTCCATGCAGGCGGGCGATCCCAACGCGAACAGGTCGCATAAATCGTTGGTGTGCCGATGCCTTGGCACCTGGAACGCCTGGGAGCCGGCCGCTCGGAAAGCGGCGTCGCAGAACTGGCAGCCGCCGCCGCCGCCGTAATGCCCGTGGTAGGCCGGGTTCGACCCGAAGATCACCGGCACGGCCGGGTTCTCGATGATGTGGCGCACCTCCTTGCGAATGAGTTCGCCTTGCATCCGATTGCACGGTGCCAAGTCGAACCGCATCCGCATCACCGCCACGGATGGGGCATGACGGGCTTCGTGATCCCGTCGCAGCCGATCCGCCTGCTCGATGCTGTACAGCTGGGACAGGATGCGCTGCTTGCCGGATTGCCGGTGGTTGAGGTAAACATGGGGGAAGTTGCTCAGTTTGGCGTTCAGGACAGCCGAGTTCGACTCTACGCAGTAGCTCTTCGGCTTCAGGAAATTGTTGACCAGGTCGATGGACGAGAAGTCCTCCTCGGCATAGGTGCCCTCAACATACACCCCATTGCTGTGCTCCAGATACCCGGTGCTCGACCACATATGATAGAAGATATCGAGTGCAAACTCCTGCCTCAGATCGTCGAAGAAATCCTGCCACTGTGGCTTGTATCGAAGGAATGCTCGGGAATGGCCGGAGAAGCAGATGGCAACCGCTGGCTTCTTCACCGCGGCGCCTGGGGGCCTTTCTTTCCGGGCATCCTCGCAGCCTTGCGCGATCTGGCTCCGGAACTCCGGGTTGATCGCAGAGAAGTCCGCAAGCTGGCTTTGCGGTGCCTGCTGCTGGATGAAGGGTGCGGCCTCCGAGCATAGGGATTGCAGGATGCACGTAGGAAGCTCGCTAAGCCTATCCGAGATGAAGCAGAATTCCTTGTCCAAGACCCACGTGGCCCGGCCGCCATGCTGGTGCTCAAGCTCCAGCAAGACCACCTCTGAAAACCCAAGGAACAGAAACGTCGGAAACCAATGCTTGACAAGCTTGACCTTGCGTCCGAACGGCTGGCCATCCGCTGCGTTCTTGCCAAAAGACGCGGGGAACTCCAGGAAAAAGTAGTCGAACTGATCATTTTTGATCTCCAGCTTGGAGAAGCAGGCAGTGGCGTTCAGGCTCATCGACTTCCACCGATCAAGCTTTTCATTAGGCGCAGCATTCTTCACTTTGCAGGATATTGCACTAAATCCAGGAGCGTTTCCCTGTATTGAAATACATGACGTATCGCTGCCGGAAATCGTCGTAGCTCTCGAAGTCGAGCAGGGCCGGGTCGATCTGGGCAAGCTGGTCGGAGCCGGTGAACAGCATCCCCTTGTACTTGTAATCCGTGAAATGCAGCAGCAACGCCCGGTAATCCATCTCGTCCGACACGAAATCGCGCCAGTGCAGGTGATTCCGCCCGCGGAAGATCGCGACATCCCCGGCGCGCAGGTGCAGCTCGACCACGTTCTCGACCGGGATGCCTCGCCGATCCTTGATCGTCACCCGGCGCGGATACGGGTTCTCGAACCGGGCACGGTCCAAGTAGATCGGGTTGTTGAGATGCTCCGGCGTGAAATGGTAGCACACGGTCGATGAGATCGAGTTGCCGAAATCGTCGTAATGCGGTTCCATGTCGGAGTTCTTGATGTACCTCATCGCAAATGCGTAGGTCGGCGCGATCTCAGCCGATAAGATGGCCGAGTAATAGTTCTTCGACGCCGCAAGGAACCGGTTGATGAAGGGATGGCACGACCCGTCATTGTGGGCACGGTGGAATTGCCGGGGGTCGTCGGCAAAAGCCATGTTCTCAAAGGTGACCTGCTGCCGGAGCAGCGACACGGCCTCCGGCGTCAGTGCATCCTGCAAGAACAGGTAGTCATGCTGCTGCCAGAAGCTGATCCAGGACACCAGCTTCTCCCGCGGCACGTCCTTGAACAAGCGCACGCCGTCCAAGGTGACCGCGGCGATCTTCGCCGACGCCACCAGGAAATCCGTTTCTGCAATCACGAGATCATTCACAGCCCATTCCCTCGCCCTGACAACATGATCCGCCCGCCGCGCGCACTGCGCGGCCCGCGGCTTAAAGCCCATAACGTTCCCGCATCCATCCCGCCGTCCCCGCCAGCCCATCCATCCACTCCACCCCCGGCCGCCACCCCGTCGCCCCGCGGATCAGCGCCGTGTCCAGCACGCTCACCGGCACGTCCGCCGCCCGCCCGCCCTTGTGCACCACGGCCAGCGCCGTGCCGCCCAGCACTGCGCGCACGTCGGACACCAGCTGGTTCAGGCTGCGCCCATGCCCGCTGCCCACGTTCATCACCCGGTGCGGCCCGGCGTAGCGCGCCGCCGCGATGAACGCGCTCGACACGTCGTCCACGTGGATGAAGTCCCGCGTCACCTCGCCCGTGCCCCACAGCTCGATGGCCAGCCCCGACAGCGCCCGGTGCAGCATCGCCGCCACCACGCCCTGCGGCTTGAACGGAGACTGGCCCGGCCCGTACGGGTTGGCGATGCGCAGGACGTGGTAGTCCAGCCCGTGCAGCCGCCAGGACAGCTCCAGGTAATGCTCGACCATCCGCTTGTTGATGCCATAGGCGGTGATCGGCGCGGTGCCCGCGTGCTCCGGCGTCGGCACGGTGGCGGGGATGCCGTACACCGTGCCGCCCGACGACGCGAACACCACCTTGCGCACCCCCGCCGCCCGGCACCGCTCCAGCAGCCGGATCGCCGGCACCACCTGCCCGGCCACGTCGCCCGCCGGGTCGCGGTTGCTGTCCGCGGGCAGGGAGGAACTCGCCAGGTGGAACACCACCTCCTGCCCGCGCAGCGCCGCCGCCAGCGCCGCCGCGTCCTCGAACGCGGCTTCGGTCCGCAACCCAGGCTCCGCCCCGGGCACGTCGGGCGGCAGGCGCCGGCCGTAGGCGTGCACAGCCGCGCCGTCCGTCCGCAGCGCCGCGCACAGCGCCCCGCCCAAGAACCCGCCCGCGCCCAGCACCAGGCAGCGCACCCCCGCCATCGCGCCCGGCGCCAAACGCGCCTCGGCCACCGCAATGCCAGGATGGCTCAACATGCCCAAGCCCCTGGAAATCCGGCCAAGCGCGGCACCGTGCATCCCCACCCTATGATGTGACGGTCACGGGGGCGGCGCCGGGCCGCGTCACCAGCCCGCGCCTTCGCGGTGCACCGTGCACCAGCCGTGCCCCGTCGATTCGCACACCGCCGGCAGCATGCGCTCCACCGCGTGCAGCGCCGTGCCGTCGTACGCCACCGGTTCCCCCGGCAGGTCCTGCGGCCCGAGGCCCAGCGCCCACAGCGGCGCCACCGCGGCCGGACGCGCCCAGAACATCGTGCCGATGGGGAACACCGGCCACTCCGGCAGCACCGGCGCCGGCTGCATCCGCGCCGCCAGCGCCTCGGCCACGGGCCGGTTCTTGCTCCAACCGACGCAATGCCGGTCCTCCGCGAACACGAGGCCGAGGCCCGGGTCGCCGGCGAACAGCGCCCACACCGCCGGAAGCCCGGCCGTCCCGCCTAGCAGCGTGTCCAGCAGGAACGACCGCCAGCGGTCGCCCAGCCCGGCATCGACCGCAAGGCTCCGCTTGCCGTGCAGGTGGCCGATCACGTCGTATCCCCCGGCCTGCACGATCGGACCCACCTCCGCGAGGAACGGCCCGATGTCCCGGCCGCGGTTCGGCACCACGACCACCCGCGCGCTGCCGCCCTTGTAGCCGCGGAACGCATACTCGACCTCGATCCGCCGTGCGTCCGACGTGGTGGTGAGGATCAGGTCCAGCGGCGCCGGCCCGGCCCCGCGGGCGGCGGACAGCCGGGCCGCGAACTCGGACGCCAGCTCGGGGTAGTGCAGATGGAGGTGCAGCGCGGCGCGCAGGGGCGCGGCCGGCGGCGCCTTGTCGCGCAGCGTGACGCAGCGATGGGTCGGCGACGTGTCCGGACCCGCGAGCGCCGGGCCGGGCTGCGCCAGGCGGAGGCGGGCCACGCCCTCGTTGAAGCCGGGGCAGGGATTGCAGGCCACGATCCCCTTCTGGCCCCGCGACACGTACTCCCGGATGGCGGCGCGCAGCCTCGGCGGCTCCGCGGGTGCCGGCAGGTTGTCGTGGAACGCCGCGTCGAACCGGCCGGACGCGAGCACCGCGTCGGCGGCCTGCATCGCGGCCTCGCGCAGCGCTGCGGCGGCCGTGAGCTCCTCGGAGATCGCCGCCACGTAGTCGGCAAAGGCGAAGCGCCGCCGCGCCAGCGCCGCATTGCCCAAGGCGCGCTTGGCCTCGGCCGGCTGCAGCAGCCGCACCAGCGCCTTGGCCGCCTCCCGCACGTCGCAATACGGCACCGCGGCGCCCACGGCAGCCTTGCCGTCCGGCGCGTCCGACAGCGCGTCCACCACGCCCGTCGCCCGGTCGAAGCACACCACGGCCCGCCCGGCCCGCAGCGCATCCAGCGCCACGTTGGGAAACGGGTCGAGCCGCGACGGCAGGTAGAACACGTCCGACACGGAGAACAGCGCCTGCAGGCTGCCCTGCGCCGGCAGGAAGAACACGTGGCCCTCCAGGTCGAGCCGGCGCACCATGTCGGCGATCCAAGCGGAATAGTGCACGTCGGCGCCCGGGGAATAGCCGTCGCCCACCCAAACGAAGCGGATGGCGTCGCCCGCGATCCGGCGCGCCTCGGCCGCGGTCTGCACGAACAGGTCCACGCCCTTGCGCATCTGCACCCGCCCGGCGCCCAGCACGACCTTGACCTTCTCCGCCCCGGGCGCCGCGCCGATGGAGGCCCGGATGCCGTCCTCCGCCAGGTCCTCCGCCGCGTCGTCGCCGGGCAGGCTCGGCAGGGCACCCTGGGGACGCACCGCCAGGTTGTTGGCCCGGCCCGAGCGGGTGGCGAGCAGCTCGGCCTGCACGCTGTCCCGGATCAGCGACGCGGGGGTGATCACCCGGTCCACCAGTTCGACCACCGCCGACATGCGGCCGGTCGGCAGGGTGTACTCGGCGAACTCGTGCACCAGCGCGACCGAAGGCAGGTCCGCCTGCAGCGCCGCCGGGGCGAACGCATCCGTTTCCACCGAGTTCAGCAGCACGGCCGAAAGCTGGTGCGTGTCCTTGAGTTCCCGCAGCAGGTACTCGGCGTCGAGCGCCGAGAACGGTCCCGTCACCACCGCGCAGCTCCGCGCCGCGAAGTCGCGCCGCAGCGGGCCGGGGGCGCCCAGGTAGACCACGACGTTGTGCGTGTCCGCAAAGGCCGCCCCGACGTTCAGCCCGACCAAGGGCGCCCCGGTGCGGGACGCCTCGTGGCTGGCCACCAGGAGGGTCGGCTTGCCGCTGTCGAACTCGGCGTCGCCGCGGGCGATGCAGGAGGTGAAGTCGGGCCGCCCGACCCGTCCCTCGGCCTTGCCATAAAGGGCGTAGTGGAGGAACGGGGTCAGCCCGCACTGGCGCAGGTCGGGGTAGCAGCGCAGGTAGTACTCGGCGGAGAAGTCCGGCGCGGGGTCAAGGCCCAGGCGGGCGCCGGCCAGGATGTAGTGCCGCAGCGGATCGTCGGGGAGCGGCCGGCCAGGGAACCGGCGCCGGTGCTGGTCGAGGTAGTGGCGCTCGTTGAAGTGCGCCTGCTCGTCCTGCTTGTGCTGAAGGAGCTGCGCCTCGGTGCAGACGCGGAGCTGCGCGCGGCCGGCCTCGATGTAGTGCAGGATCGGCATGGCATAGCCGGACGCCTCGCCCAGCACGTCCTCGTATGCCTGCGCATAGAACGCGCTGTCGAAGGCGTCCCCAATCGGCGCGCCGTGGTTGCGGCTGACCAGGTAGTCTTCAACATCCGAGAAGCCGGGCCGCGCCGGGCGCCCGCGGTCCCAGGCGTAGGCCCGCGCGTCGAACAGCCCGCTCGCCGCCACCCGCTCCGCGTCCCGCCGCAGCGCCCGCCGGTTCGGGTAGCGCCGCTCGTCCCGGCCGTGCACGAGGTAGTGCAGCAGCGGGCTGCCGCCTCCCTGCGCCACGTCCGGGTTGGCGTCCCGGTAGAACCGCACGTCGAACGCCGGGGAAGGCGGCCGCAGCGCCGCTTCCCCGGTCGCCAGGTAATGCGTCACCAGCTCCATCCGGCTGCCGGAGATGCCGAGCGCGCGGGCATAGAACGCCTCGTCGAACAGCGTGTCGGCGGCGACCATCCGCGCGAGCGCCGGCAGCTCTCCCGCGTCCGTCTCCATGGCGGTGGGATCGGCCTCCCGCTGCCCCGCGCCGATATTGGTGTCCATCCGCGTCCGCTCCCCAGGGCCGGCCGGCCGGTGACGGCGCGGCCGGGTCAACAACACGACCATCTCAACAATAGGCTTGGGCGGCGAAGCGCACGGCGCGCTCCACCGCCTGCAGGCCGGACGGCTGTTCCCGCATCTCGACCACCACCCAGCCGCCGTAGCCGATGCCCTCCAGCGCCGCCGCCGCCTGCCCATGCGCGGGGGCCGGCGCGTCGAACGGCCCGATGTCCGGCTCCGCCGCGTGGTAGTGCGCCAGCCCGGCGCCGGTGGCCGCAACCTCGGTCCCGATGTCGTCGCCGCCCAGGGTGACGCAGGCGCAATCCAGGTGCGTCCGCACCGCCGGGTGGTCCGCCGCCGCCACGACCCGGCGCACCTCCGCGGCTCGCAGCATGAAGTCCGCGCCGTAACGCGCCGGCACCGGCTCCAGCCCGATCACCAGGCCCGCCGGCGCCGCGATGCCGCCCAGCACCCGCAGCCGCTCCGCCGCCAACGCTTCCGCTTCCGCGGGCGGCATCGCGCCGCGCGTCCGGTTGCGCGGCGCGCCCAGCACCGCGACGCCGGCGCCCAGCGCCTCCGCCACCTCCGCCACCTGCCGCATGTGCTCCGCGAGCGCCTCGAACGCCGCCTCGTCCGCCAGCAGCTGCACGTCCGGCCGTCCGAACAGGATCGCCTGCAAGGAGCAGACCCGCAGCCCCGCGCCCTCGACCTCTGTCCGGTAGCCCCGCGCCGCCGCGTCCAGGCGGTCCCAGTCGGCGATCCGGGTGGGCGCGGCTTCGATCCCCTCGACGCCGAGCCGGGCCAGCAGTCCCAGCGCCGCCGCGGTCTCCCCCGGCGCCCAGGCAAGGTTCGACACGCCCAACCGTGCCGTCATGCCCGCTGCGCCGAAACGAAGCGCCCCATGGCCCGCAGCGCCGTTTCCGCGTCCATCGCGTAGCCCTCGCCGCCGCCCAAGGCCGCGCCGTGCCGGGTCCGCACGTCGTAGGCGACCGGCCGTGCCAAGCCGCCGCCCGACGAACCGCCCAACGTGCTGTCCGGGAAGAACCGGCCGCGGATTTCCGCCATCGACACCGGCTCCGCCACCAGGTTCACCAGCGGCAGGCCCAGCGCCTGCACCCGGTCGATGTCGTCGGCCAGGCGCTCCAGCGGATACCATTGGAAGCGGGACGCCGGGTCGATGTGTTCCAGCCTGTGGCCGTGCAGCAGGTCGTATAGCGCGTTCTTCTTCAGCCCCGGCCCGAACAGCGCCGGCAGGCGGATGACGTGGCACACCGGGAACCGCTCCCGCACCCACTCTTCCAGCCAGGCGCGGTGCAGGCCGTAGGGATGCAGGTCCGGCTCCGGCACCGCGTCCTCCTCGTCCACCGCCAGCGGCGTGCCATAAACATCGACGGTGGAGATCAGCACGAACCGCTCCGCCCGCGCCCGCTCCAGCCGGCGCGTCAGCCGCTCGATGCCCGCCCGGTCCTCCTCCGCATGGGCGTTCGCCCACCACTTCACCGCGCTCACCCCGGCGCAGACGATGCGGTCGAACGCCCGACCCTCGATGGCCTCGATGTCCGTCGAGTGGTAGCCCGCGCCGAACGCCCGCTGCGCCAGCAGGGTCTGGCCCACGAACCCCGTGCTGCCGATCAGCGCGTCCATCAGGCCCCCGCCTTCATACTCTGCGTCATGCTCTGATCTGGGCGATGTTGCGCCGAAGCGAGCTATCGACGTGCATCCCCGCGTCGAACTGCCCGGCCTCGATGGCCGCGAGGATTCGCTCGGTGGCGAAGAACACCGTGTCAATCTTGCCGGACATCACCGAGAACGTCCGGCCCCGGCGGAACACGTAGCAGCTCCGGTCGTCGAACCGCCCGACCGGCTTGGTCTTGATGGCCAGCTGCGGCCCCACCAGGCGGAACCGCTCGCGGAACTCCGGCAGGTAGCGGGAAATCTGGTCCTCCATCAATTGCGCCTTTTCGGCCACCGTCGCCGCCGACACGCCGTCCCGCACCCGCCGCGCGTCCTCCGGGCTGTCCAGCCGGCCGAGCGGGGTGTGCGGCACGCTGGACAGGGTGTAGAGGCCGGGGTCCTCGGTCGGGTAGATCGAGCACAGCGGGCCGTCCACCAGCGTGACCGCGGGGAAGGGGCCGTCCGTCTCGTAATACAGCAGGATCGTCGGCTCGTAGTAGAAGCGCATCGGCAGCCCGGCGCGGTGCCCCCAGGTCGCGTCCACCAGCACGTCGTAGCGGGTGCCATCGACGTGGATGCCGTCGGCGCGCTCCTCCACCGTGTCGATTCGCTGGCCGAGCTGCAGGCTGTCGCCGAGCCGCTCCGTGAAGTAGCGCCGGGCGCGCTCGATCAGCAGCACCCGCTCCCCCGCCAGCAGCAGCCCGTCCACCCCGCGTAGCAGCACGGAGCTTTCGCGGACCTCGCGGTAGTCGATGCCCGAGGAGGTCATGATGAGGCGGTAGGTCGCGAAGTCGATCAGGCTGTCCTCCCGCGGGACAGCGTAGATGTTCTCGGCGACCTCTCGGCTCAACTGCGGGTAGCGTTCCACGAACCGCATGAACCCGTCGCGCGACTGCGCCCTCGTGCCGTGGTGGCGCGGGTAGTGGAATCCGAGGTGCAGGCGGAACTGGTTGTTGCCCGACGCCTCGTGCATGGCGCGCTCGTTCTGGTCGAAGACCGTCACGTCCAGGCCGAGGCCGCGCAGCGAGAGCGCGATGTGGCACCCGTACCAACCCGCCCCGATGACGGCCACCGACAATGCCACGCATGCCTCCGTACTGCTGAAAGGCCCAAGCCGGGCCGTGTCGCCGATTGCGCTCATGCCGCTAACCCTGGCATTACGCTCTGAGAAGGTTGCAGGAGGCGTTCGGTGCAAGCAAGCGAAATCATCGACCAAAAGTTGCAAGGCGAACCGAAACCTGGATTCAAGATTGTGCCGGTCGCACAGGTCAGTCTGCCAGATGCTCCAACTCTCGGGCAGAACTGGCAGGCACTGCATGCGGTGGTTGCAGATGGCTTCACGATTCTCGAACTGCTGCATGACGGGGGCATGCGGGCGGAGTGGTTCTTCAATGGCGCCGGGCAGCAGTCCAACACCATGGAGCCGTGGCCCGACGACACCCGCGCCGCCCTGCGCGCGGCGTTCCGCCCGGCGCTCGCGGCGCTCCGTGACACGCTGCTGCCAACCTACCGGGTCCGGCTGCCTCCTGCGTCCGAGGCCGCCCTGCACGAGTTCCTGCGCCTCAGCCCGGGGCTGCGCGACGCCGTCGCCGCGGCGCTGCAGGCGGAGGTGCTGCCGGACCCCGCCCTGTGCGACATCGACGCGCCCGGCGCCGCCCTGCCGTCCCACGCTTCGTCGTTCGGGGCCGACCCGGCCGGCCTGCGCCGGGCCTTGTCCGTCGATCTGCAAGACCGCTTCGCCGCCGCCATGCGGGACGGCGCGCTGGTTTGGCCGTCGCCGGCGGGCGGGGCGGACATGCCCTGCACCGGCGCCTTCACGCTCGACGACTTCAACAGCCTGTTCCGCTTCGCCGACTGGTCGAGCGGCCTCGACGTGTTCGTCCTGGCGACCGAGCACCTGTCCCGCGTGGCCGGCCTTTACGTCCCGGCGCACGGCCTAGCCATCTGCCGGGGCGGCGACCAGAAACGCATGCTGCTGCAGCACTTCCCCGCGCTCGGCCGCTACGTGCTGCACCACCTCGCCTACTTCGCCGCCAGCCTGCTCGCCGGCCGCGCGCTGCCGGCCGCGCCCACCCGCTTCGCCACCTTCCTGCGCGGCGGCACCAGCGCCCATCTCGGCCACCAGCTTTGGAACGAGCTGACCGCCATCGACGCGCTGGTCGGGGCGCTGCCGCCGGACCGCCTGCCGGAGTGGCTGGTCCCCGGCCTGCCCGGCAACGAGATCGAGTTCTACGGCCCCATCGACGCCCTTTACCCCGAGATCGCCGGCCGGGTCCGCCGCGGCTTCGCCGATCAGCGCGCGCTGATCGCCCATGCCTACGAGAACCGCCTGGTCCTGTTCCGCGCGACGCGGGAACACATCGGCGCGGGGCTGCGGCGCCGGGTGATGGCCCATGCCGCCCGCGGCGCCCCGGCCCTGCCGCCCCGGGACAATGCCGTCAGGGGCCGGGCCATCCTGGTCGGCCTGCGCGTCGAGAACCGCACCGTGACCGATCTCGAAGCCCTCTGCGCCCTGGTGGTCGAGGAGGCGATCCGCTGGCACGGCGGCAAGTCTCCCGCGCCGCCGGGCGGCATGCCTTCCGTGCCGCCCGGCGCCGCCCCGCCGGTCACGGTCGTGTTCGACGGCCACAACGCCCGCGGCGACGCGCGCAGCAACGACACCATCAGCAGCCACCGCGAGGGCACCGCCAGCCAGTCCCCGCTGGCCGTGGAGCGCGCGGTCGTCGCCGCCCTGCGGCAACGCTTCGCCGGGCAGCCGGTCACGCTGCTGGACACGCTGGGCGAACCCTTGGCCGTGAGCCTTGCCTGGGCGCAGCATTGCGACGGCTTCGTGGCGCTTTGGGGCGCGGGGCTTGCCAAGTACCGCTGGGCGGCGAACGCGCCCGGCCTGGTCGTCACCAGCCCCTGGAACCTGGAGAACAAGGGCGACCTCGGCCTTTACGACGCCGCCGCCTACATGGCCGACCCCGCGCCGCTGGCCTACGTGACGGCCGACGCGGTGCAGGACCGCCCCGATGCGCCCATGCTGGTGCCGTTCGACCATCCGAGCTACCACAACTTCGCCTTCGACCCGGACGCCGTGCGCGGGGAAGTCCGCGCCTTCCTCGCCGCTCTCGACGGCCCGCCGGAAGCGTTGGCGGCGCTCGCCAAGCGGCCGGGGCAGCGGCGCGGCAGCGTGGACCTCGTGAACTTCGCCGTGCACGGCTGGGCCATCTGGGAGGGCGAGGACCCGGTGACGCTGGACATCGTGATCGACGGCGCGGTGGTCGGCCGCGCCGCCTGCGACATGCCGCGCCCGGACCTGCTGGCCGCCGGCCTCGGCACCGTGACCGCGGGCTTCGGCTTCGTGATCCCTCCGGCCTTCCTGGACGGCGCCCCCCGCCTGGTGTCGGTGCGCTATGCGGACGGCGTGTGCCTGCCGATGCTGTCGCCCAACACTCCCGACCCGTGCGCCTTCCGCCTGGGCGGTGCGCCCCCCGGATGACGCGCCGGGCGGACTGCGTTAGGCTGGCGTTCCATCTCCGAAAGCCACCCATGCCGAAACCGACCATCGCCCTCCTCGCCGCCCTGCTGCCGGCCGCAGCCCCGCTCGCCGTCTGGGCGCAAGGCACCCCGGTCCGCATCAACGGCACGGTCACCGCGCTGGCCGGCGACCGCCTCGCGGTCCGCACGGGGGACGGCGACGCGCTCGACATCCAGCTCCCGCCCGGCGTCCGCATCGGCGCCGTTGAGGAGCGCAGCCTGTCCAGCATCCAACCCGGCGAGTTCGTCGGCTCCGCCGCCCAGCACGGCCGGGACGGCAGGCTGCATGCGCTGGAGGTGCACATCTTCCCCGAGTCCATGCGCGGCACCGGCGAAGGCCACCGCCCCATGGAGGTGCCGGAGCAGACCATGACCAACGCCACCGTGGACGGCATCGCCGGCGCCGCGGACGGCCGCACCCTGCGCCTCCGCTACCCCGGCGGCGAGCAGGAGATCGAGGTCGCGCCCGACGTGCGCGTGGTCGGCCTGCTGCCGGGCGACCGCAGCCTGCTGGTGCCGGGCGCCGCCGTCACCGTCCGGGCGACGCAGGGCGACAACGACCGCCTGACCGCCGTGTCCGTGCAGGCCGAGAAGAACGGCGTGAAGCCCCTGCCATGACCGCCCCGGCCGTCTGGGCGCCCCGGGTGGCCGACCCGGCCCCGCGCGCCCTGTACACGGATTGCAGCATCTCCCGCAGCACCGCCCCCGGCAACTGCGGCGCCGCCTGCCAGTTCATCGCCCCCGACTACCCCGGCCTTGAGGCCCGCGTGCACGGCCGCGCCCGCGACCCCGCCCGCCCGGACGAGCTGTTCTTCGGCCCGCACCGACGCATGGTGCGCGCCTCCCTCATATCCCCGCGGCCCGGCGCGCAATGGACCGGCATCGTCACCCGCATCGCCGAGCGCCTGCTGGAAACCGGCGCCGTCGATGCCGTGCTGACGGTGGCGCCGCACCCGGACGACCCGTGGCGCCCGGTCCCGGTGCTGGTGACGGAGGCCGCGGGCATGGCGCAGTGCCGGGGCATGCGGATGGGCTACGCGCCGCTCTTGGCGCTGCTGGAGCCGGCGCGGGCGGCCGGCCACCGCCGCATCGCCGTGATCGGCATCCCCTGCCAGGTCCATGCCCTGCGCGCCCTGGAACAGCGGCTCGGCTTCGACCGCATCTTCGTGGTCGGCACCCCCTGCTCCGACAACACGACGACGGAGAACTTCCATACCTTTCTCGCCCTGCTGTCTGACGATCCCGGCAGCATCACGTACCTGGAGTTCCGCGCCGACTACCATGTGGAGCTGCGCTTCCGGGACGGGCGCCGCCGGGCGATCCCGTTCCTGCAACTGCCCATCAGCAAGCTGCCCGCCGACTTCTTCCCGCTGACCTGCCGCACCTGCGTCGATTACACCAACGTCTTGGCCGACATCACCGTGGGCTACATGGCGGGCGGCGGCGAGCAATGGCTGCTGGTCCGCAACGGGCGCGGGGAGGACCTGCTGGCGCTCCTGGGCGACGAGCTGCGCACGGCCCCCCTCGGCAGCGCCGGGCGGCGGCGGGGGGCGGTGCGCGGGTTCATCAAGAACGTGGCGCTCGCCGCGGGCGGCCTGCCGGTGCGGGGGATGCCGAACTGGCTGCGCCCGCTGATGGGCTGGCTGATGCCGCGGGTCGGCCCGCGCGGCCTGGAGTTCGCCCGCGCCCGCATGGAGATGAAGGCGGCGGAAACCGTGCTGCACCTCCGCCGCCAGCACCCCAGGCGGCTGCGCAGCATGGTGCCCCGGCATGTCTGGGACCTGGTGGCGCCCTACGGCCTCGTGCCCACGCCGGACGAGCTGCCGCACGCTTCCGGGAACGAAACGGCGTGCCGCGCGTCGTGGGTGCAACCCAAGTAGGATTTCCCCATGCGCGAAGACGACCTCCGGGAAAGCGGCAACATCGAGGACCGCCGCGGCATGCGCGGAGTCGCCGCCGGCGGCCTCGGCATCGGCGCCGTCGTGGTGCTCAGCCTGATCGGCTGGGCCTTCGGCATCAACCCGGCCGTGCTGATCAACGGCGCCGAGCAGGTGGCGGGCAACGCGCCCGCCGCCACGCAAGGCCAGGCCGGCCGCCAGGGCGCGCCCGACGACGAGGTGGGCCGCTTCGTTGCCCGCGTGCTCGGCGAAACCGAGGATGTGTGGTCGCAGGTCCTGCCCCGCGAAACCGGCCACCAGTATGAGCGCCCGGTGCTGGTGCTGTTCTCCGGCGTCACCTCGTCCGGCTGCGGCTCCGCCGAAGCGTCCATGGGGCCGTTCTACTGCCCGCTCGACCGCAAGCTCTACCTCGACACCTCG
>CAXSEX010000035.1:0-7443 GCA_964236415.1 uncultured Acetobacteraceae bacterium
CCTGCATGTACCGGGTGCACGCGCCGCCGTCCGACGAGAAGCTGGAGGCGCTGCGTTTCTTCCTGCACGGCCTGGGCATCAGCCTGGCGCCCGGCAACGACCTGCACCCGCGCGACCTCGACCGCGTGCTACAGAAGGTCGCCGGCACCGAGCAGGCGCCCTTGGTGAACGAGGTCATCCTCCGCAGCCAGTCGCAGGCGGCGTACAGCCCGGACAACATCGGCCATTTCGGCCTCAGCCTGCCGCGCTACGCCCATTTCACCAGCCCGATCCGACGCTACGCCGACCTGTTAGTGCACCGGGCGCTGGTCAGCGGGTTGAAGCTGGGGCTGGGCGGCCTCGCCCCGGACGAGGCGGCGCGTTTCCCCGACACAGCCGAGCACATCAGCGCCACCGAGCGCCGCGCCGCGCTGGCCGAGCGCGAGGCCATCGACCGCTATCTCGCCGCCTTTATGGCTGACAAGGTGGGTGCCGTGTTCGCCGCCCGCATCTCCGGCGTGCAGCGGTTCGGCCTGTTCGTCACCCTTGCGGACTCCGGGGCGAGCGGGCTGATCCCCATGGCGGCGCTGCCCGACGACTATTGGCTGTATGACGAGGCCACCCAGTCGCTGTCCGGACGCCGCACCCGCATGACCTACCATCTGGCCCAGGACGTGGAGGTGCGCCTGTCGGAGGCAAGTCCAGTGACGGGCGGGCTGCTGTTCCAGATGGTGTCGCCCGCCCGCGCCGCCCAGCCGGAGCCGCAGTCCCCGCTGCGCGGCGCCCGTGGGGAGCGCCGGTCCCGACGCGGATGAGGCTGGCGCTTGCCCTGATGCTCCTGCTCCTCGCAGCCCCGGCCCGAGGGCAGCCCGGCGGCTCGGTTCGCGCGGAGTTTCCAAGCGGGCTTGCCGCCTCCGTGCTGACCGCCTCATTCGAGTTCCTGGAGCCGCGCACCTTGGAGCCGGTGCCGGTGCGGCAACTGGCGCTGTGGGGGTTGCGCGGCGTCACGTCGCTCGATGCCGGGCTGACGATAGAGGATCATGGCATAACCCTTGATCTCAGACAGGCCAACCGCAGCATCCATCAATGCGCAATCCCGCCCGAGCCGACCGTTGCAGCATGGGGACAAGCCGGGGCGGAACTCATGTCCGCAGCCTGGGACGTGTCTGAAATTGTGCGGGGCGCCGGGTTCCAGGCCGTGATCACCAGCTTCTTCGACGAGCTGTTCAATCACCTCGACCCTTATTCCCGTTACGTGCCGCCCGGTGCTGCCGACCTCGACCGGGCGCGCCGGTCCGGGGCGGGCGGGATCGGGCTGGTGCTCGCGCAGATTGGCAAAGCGTTCGTCGTGCAAAGCGTGAACGCCGATGGGCCGGGTGCCGAGGCCGGGATCATCAAGGGCGACAGCATCCTGGCCGTCGATGACCAGCCAACGCTTGGCGCGGACCTGGCCACTGTCCTGTCCTGGATCGCCGGAATCGACGGCACCGAGGTCGGCATCACCTTGCGCCGGCGTGACGGCAGCACGCAGGTCATCGACCTTGAGCGCGTGGTCGTGCCGCCGGAGACGGTGTTTGCCGAGCAGGTCGGCACGGTGCTGCTGGTGCGGGTCGCCGGGTTCAGCAGCGACACGGACCGGCGCCTGGCCCAGGAGTTCGAACGCTTTTTCGCCAAAGGGTCAGCATCGCGGCGTCTGCGCGGCATGGTGCTCGACCTGCGGGGCAACCGCGGCGGCCTGCTGCGGCAGGCGGTGGCCGCGACCAGCCTGATGCTTGAGAACGGGCTGGTGGCGGTCACCGCCGGTCGTAACCCGGGCGCCACGCATGAGTGGCGGGCCATGGCCCACGATGCGACCGAGGGCGCGCCGGTCGTGGTGCTGGTCGATGGCCGCTCGGCGAGCGCCGCCGAGATCATGGCGGGCGCGTTGGCCGACCAGGGCCGCGCCGTGGTGGTGGGCAGTTCCACCTTCGGCAAGGGGCTGGTGCAGACGGTCGCCACGCTGCCGGACGGCGGCGAGATTTTCGTGACCTGGAGCCGCGTGCTGGCACCATTGGGCTGGCCCATTCAAGGCTTGGGTGTCTTGCCGCAGGTCTGCACCAGCCAGGGACTGGACGCCACCATCCAGCAGCTGGCCAGCCTCAACCGGGGCCGCCTGCCTTTGGCGGACGCCTTGGCCCGGCACGACGCGGCCCGCGCCCCGCTTCCCGGGTCCGAGATCGTCGCCCTGCGCAGCGCCTGCCCTATCGCTGAAGGGCGCGAAGCCGACCTGACGGCCGCCCGTTACTTGCTGGAACACCCCGCCGCCTACGCCGCCGCACGCCGGTCACGGCCGCAATTCGGCGCATTGAAGCCCTGAGCCGTCGCTTTTCCTGGGGAGATCGCCAGGCTTGACCCGGCAGGCCCGCATGAGCATGTTCTACGCCTCATGCTGCCCTTTCCGGGCGCGCCTCGTTTAGGAATCAGGCTATGGCCAAGAACAACACGGTCCAGATCAAGCTCGTGTCCACCGCGGACACCGGTTACTTTTATGTGACCAAGAAGAATGCCCGCACCACGACCGGCAAGCTGGAACTCAAGAAATACGACCCGGTGGCGCGCAAGCATGTGCCGTTCAAGGAAGCCAAGATCAAGTAGGCTAGCACCTCGCGGATATCCCTGACGTAGGAGTCTACCGTCGCTTGCTCACAGCGGCTTGTTGCCGATCAGGTCGCCAACACCTCACCAGTGCACCATTAACCTTGTCGCAAGGTTTGTCGTGGAAAATGTGACGCGGAAGCAATAGTGAGACGGGCATGATCGCCGCAGACCAAACCACCTCGCGGCGGATGCCTCCGCCAGCTTACCCGTCCGCGGCGGACAGCCAGTGGCTGAAACGCGAGTTGCGCGCCGCGACCGCTGCCGGGGCGCTCGTCCTGCATTACCAGCCTCGGTTCTGCCTGGTGACAGGGGAGATCGTGGCCAACGAGGCGTTGATCCGGTGGCCGCGCCATAAGCTGGGCTTGATCCCGCCAGGCACCCTCATTCCAGTTGCCGAGCGGAGCGATTTGATCGGCGCCTGGGCGCTGGCAGAAGCATGCAGGGAGGCCGCTTGCTGGGATGCCGCCCGCGTTTCCGTGAACGTTTCAGCCCGGCAACTGCAATCGGGTGTCCTGCCCATCCAGTTGGCGACGGCGCTTGAGCAATCCGGCCTGCCGCCTGATCGGCTCGAATTAGAATTGGCGGCGTCGTTGCTGGTGGACAGCGGCATCGACACGTTGCTGGCCTTGTCGGCCATTCGCGACCTGGGCATCGGCCTGGTGCTGGACGGCTTCGGTAGCTCGTCCATGCTGAAGCGCCTGCCGCTCACCGCGGTGAAGCTGGACCGCTCGTCGGTGCGCGAGCTGCCGATGAGCCGAGAAGATGCGGCAATCGTCTGCACGGCCATCGAGACCGGCCGCGCCATGCGCCTGACCACCGTGGCTGAAGGCATCGAGACTGAGGCGCAACGCGCCTTCCTTTCAGGCATCGGCTGCGATGAGGGGCAAGGCTGCCTGTTCAGCCATCCCTTGCCAGCCGGGCAGCTCCGCACGATGCTGGGCGCTGCTCGCTTTTGATGCCTCTGGCTTGCGGTCTGGCGCGCTCTGCGCCAGCGTCCTCCCATGAACACTCAAGCTGCCCCCCCTGTCGCTGACATCGAGGCGACCATCCTGGCGCTGACCGCCCAGCGTGGTCCGGCCAAGTCCATCTGTCCAAGCGAGGTCGCCCGCGCGCTCCGGCCCGATTGGCAGCCGTTGCTGGGCGAGGTGCGCCGGGCTGCCTGCCGGTTGGCCGCCGCTGGGCAGATCGACATTCTGCGCAAGGGGCAAGTTGTCGTGCCGGCCGGCATCAAGGGCGTGATCCGGCTTCGCGCGGCGCAGTTGTCGCGGGGAGGCCGTTGATGCGGGCGCTCGGCCCCGTCCTGGGTGACGCTTGGCGGCTGGCTCGGCCCTTTTTCTGGTCGGAGGAGAAGTGGGCGGCGCGCGGGCTGCTGCTGCTGATTATCGTGCTGAACCTCACGCTGGTCGGCGCGAATGTCGTGCTGAACTATTGGAATGGTGCGTTCTACGACAGTCTGCAGAACAAGAACTGGGGACTGTTCATACAGCTCCTGTTCACCTACCGCACCGGCGAGGACGGTTTCCTACCCGGCTTCGTGCCCATCGTGGCGATCTACATCCCCATTGCGATCTACCGCACCTGGCTCAATCAGTTGCTGCAGATCCGCTGGCGGCGCTGGCTTACCGACCATCTGCTGACCGATTGGCTGTCCGACCGCGCCTACTACACCATTGGCCTCACCACCGACCCTGCAGGCCTCGGCACCGACAACCCGGACCAACGCATCGCCGACGACCTGCGCAAATACGTGGAGGACACGCTGCGGCTTGGCCTGGGCCTGCTGTCAAACGCCGTCAACCTGTTCAACTTCGCGCTGATCCTTTGGACACTGTCCGGCGCCGTGACGCTGCTCGGGATCACGATCCCCGGCTATATGCTATGGGCCGCGATCCTTTACGCCGCCGTTGGCAGCGTGCTGACCCACCAGGTTGGCCGCCCCCTCGCCAAGCTGTTCTTCCAACAGGAGAGGGCCGAGGCGGACTTCCGCTTCTCCCTTGTCCGCTTGCGGGAGAACACGGAGGGCGTGGCGCTCTACGGCGGGGAACGGGCGGAAAAGGCCGGCCTCATCGACCGCTTCGCCGCCATCTTCTTGAACTGGCGGGCCATCATGCAGCGGCAGAAGCTGCTCAATGCCTTGACCGCCGGCTACGAGCAGGCAGCGTCGATTTTCCCGATCGTGGTCGCCGCTCCGCGCTACTTCTCCGGCGCGATCCAGCTCGGTGGGTTGATGCGCACCGCAGGCGCCTTCGGCCGCGTCCAAGGCTCGCTGTCATGGTTCATCGATGTTTACCCCGACCTGGCAGCATGGCGCGCGACGGTGGCCCGCCTGGCCGGCTTCCAGCGGGCCATCGTCGTGGCGCGCGGTTTGGCCGATCACGGCGCCCGCCTCCAGTCCGGCTCCGGCGACGGCATTGCGGCGGCCAATCTGACCCTCGCGCTGCCGGACGGCACGCCGCTTCTCGCCCACTCCGGAATGCTGTTCCCCAAGGGCCAGTCCACCGCCATCTCCGGCCGGTCCGGCAGCGGCAAATCCACCCTGTTCCGCGCCATCGCCGGCATCTGGCCCTATGGCGGCGGCAGCGTCGAACGGCCGCCGGGCCGTTACCTGTTCCTGCCGCAGCGGCCCTACATCCCGCTCGGCACGCTGCGCCACGCTTTGACCTATCCCAGCGCCGACAGCAGCTTCGGCGACGACGCCGTGCGCCAGGCGCTGGACGCCGCCGGGCTGGCGCCGCTGGCCGCGCACCTCGACGACAACCAGTCCTGGGCACAGCGCCTGTCCGGCGGGGAACAGCAGCGGCTTGCCATCGCCCGGGCGCTGCTGCTGCGCCCGGACTGGTTGTTCATGGACGAGGCGACCGCAAACCTCGATCCCGAGGCCGAAAGCGAACTCTATGCCACGCTCCACCAGCAGCTTCCGGACACCACGATCATCTCGATTGCCCATCGCCCGGCCGTCGCGGCGCTGCACGACACGGCCCAGGTGTTCCGCCGCCCGCCGGGCCAGCCCGGAACGCTGGAGCCGCTTACGAGGCGTGCCGCCGAGTGATCTCCAGCACGGCCGCGCCGTAGCGTTGCAGCTTCGACGCGCCAACGCCCTTGATCTCGCCCAGGTCGTCCAGGCCAACCGGAGGGGCGCTGGAGATTTCCCGCAGCACGCTGTCATGGAAGATGACATAGGGCGGCACGGACTGCGCCTTCGCCTCGGTCGCCCGCCATTGCCGCAGGGCGTCGAACAGCCCGGCGGCGCCGAAAGTCGGCGCGGCCTCCGCCATCCCGGACGGAAACGCCGCGCGGTCACGACGGCGCGGCGCGGCGGTCCGCATCGGCTCCGGCTCATCCCGCAGCATGAGGGTCGTCTCACTGCGCAGGATCGGCCGCGCCTGCTCAGGCACCAGGGACAGCGTGGCATACTCGCTGCTGTCGGTTCGCAGCGCGCCCCGGGCGATCAATTGCCGGATCACCCCGCGCCAGAAGCCCGGCGGCCGGTCCGACCCGATGCCGTAGGTCGGCAGCTCCTGATGCCCGTGCTTCAGGATCATCGGCGTTTCCTGCCCGCGCAGCACGGAGACGATGTGCATCGCGCCGAACCGCTGCCCCGTGCGGTAGATCGCCGAGAGTACCTTCTGCGCCGCCACCGTTCCGTCGAACAGCGCGACCGGGGACGTGCAGGCGTCGCAGTGCCCGCAGGAACCGGGCAACGCCTCCCCGAAGCATGCCAGCAGCGACCCGGTGCGGCAGGAAGTCGTCTCGGTCAGCGAGACCATCGCTTCCAGCCGCTCGCGCATCACGCGCTGCTGCGCTTCGGGCGCGCTGGACTGCGCGAGCCAATGCCGGGCACGGGCGATGTCCTCCCCGCCGTATAGCAGCAGCGTGTCGGCCCGCTCCCCGTCGCGCCCGGCGCGGCCGATCTGCTGGTAGAACGCTTCCGGGCTGTCCGGCATGTCCAGATGCACCACGAAGCGCACGTCTGGCCGGTCGATCCCCATGCCGAAGGCGATGGTCGCCACCATGATGACCGCCTCTCCGCTGCGGAACCGGGTCAGCCCCACGCGCTTCTCCATCGCCGACAGCCCGGCGTGGAAGGGCAGCGCCGTGAACCCGTCCGCCTTGAGCCGGAGCGCGGTCCGCTCGGTCTTGTTGCGGCTGCCGCAGTACACGATGCCGGCCTGGCCCTTGTGGCGGGCCAGGAACGCCGACAGTTGCTTGGCCTCGCTCTCCTTCGCCTGCGCCGCGATGTGCAGGTTGGGGCGGTGGAAGCTCGCGGTGAACACCTCCGCATCGTCCATGCCCAGCGCGTGCAGGATGTCGATGCGGGTGCGCGGGTCGGCCGTCGCGGTGAGCGCGATGCGCGGCACGCCGGGAAAACGCTGCGCCACCCGCGCGAGGCCGCGATACTCCGGGCGGAACTCATGGCCCCAGGCCGACACGCAATGCGCCTCGTCGATGGCGATCAGGGCGATGCGCTGCCGGGCCAGGCGGTCGAGCGTGCCGGGCATCGACAGCCGTTCCGGCGACACGTACAGCAGGTCCAGCCGGCCCGCGTCGAGGTCTCTGGCGACCTCTCGCGCGGCATCAGCCTCGACCTCGGAATGCAGCGCCCCGGCCGCGACGCCGAGCTGCCGGAGGGCCGCGACCTGGTCGTCCATCAGCGCGATGAGCGGCGACACGACGATGGCCGTGCCGGGCCGGCACAGGGCGGGAACCTGGTAGCACAGGCTTTTGCCGCCGCCGGTCGGCATCAGCACCAGCGCGTCGCCGCCGGCCACCACCCGCTCGATTGCCGCTTCCTGCAGGCCGCGGAACGCCGGGAACCCGAACACGCGG
>CAXSEX010000035.1:7465-18546 GCA_964236415.1 uncultured Acetobacteraceae bacterium
ATCCGGCCCTCCCCCATGTCATGCACCGGCATCTCGTGCCTAGTCGATTTCGATCACGACCCGGCGGCTCTCGATGTCCGGGTCGCCTCCGACCGAACCTTTGGGCCGCAGCGCGATGCGGCCGCGATCCACCCCCTGCATCGCCAGGCGGTCGGCCACGACCTGCGCCCGCAGCTTCGACAAGGTCCGGTCGGCATCGGCCGAACCGATGCGGTTGGCATAGCCCGCCACCACGACCCGGTGGCCGGGCGCCGCCTGCGCGGCACGTCCGGCATCGGCGACCACGCCCAGCCCCGCCTCGTCAAGCTCCGCCGAGAGCGGCGTGAAGAAGACGATGTAGGACGGCTCCTGTGGCTCAGCCGGTGCCGTGGCGCACGCCGCGAAACCCGCCAGCACGAACCCGAAAACGGCAAAGCGAGACAGCATCGCCAGACGCGCTGCAATCGCTGAGAGTGTCATGGTGGTCCCCTGCGCAACGTTCTGCATCTTTCCTAAGTGCCTGCCCAAAGACAGCGCCGTCAACCGTTCAGGCCGCAGCCGCCACGGCGCGCCCTGCCGAAAGCCGGAAGATGCGGTCCAGGCGCTCCACCCCAATCAGGCGGTGAATGATCAGGATCACCGTCCGGCCAGCGGCCACATCGTTAAGCGTCAGGAGGAATGCGCGCTCGGTGGCGAAGTCCAGCCCCGTCGCCGGCTCGTCCAAGATCAGGATCGGCGCCTGCGACAGCAGCGCCCGGGCCAGCGCCAGCCGCCGCCCCTGCCCGCCCGAGACCTGCAGTCCGCCCTCGCCAACCCAACTGTCAAGCCCCTCTGGGAATCCGCGTACCGTGTCGGCGATCCCAGCCCGGTCCAGCGCGGCCCAAAGCTCGGCGTCGGTGGCATCGTCGCGCGCCAGCGCCAGGTTGGCGCGCACGGTGTCGCTGAACAGGTGCGTATCCTGGCTCAGCCAGGCGATGCGCGACCGCACGTCCTCCGCGCGGAGGTGCGCGACATCGACGCCTCCCAGCAGCACGCGCCCAGCCTGGGGTGCCGCCACCTTGAGCGCCAACGCGGCCAGGGTCGATTTGCCGGAGCCGGACGGCCCCAGGATCGCCACCCGGCTACCCGCCGGAATGTCGAGCGTGAGGCCGTCCATCACGGCCGGGCGGTCCGGACGCCAGCGGAAGCCAACACGCTCGAACCGCAGCGCGGTGCCGCTGGGCAGCGGTGCCGGATCGGCCGGATCGCCCGCGCCGGACCCCGTTGCTGCCGCGGCGATGCGGCCCGCCGCCGCCGCTGCGTAGCCAGCCAATGCGCCGGCGCGCGGCATGCCGCCCACGACCTCGAACGCCGCCAAGGTCAGGAACAGCCCGGCAACCATCATGCCAGGCGCAGTCCCAGGCGACAGCAGCACAACCAGCAGCGCCGCCTGACTGCAAACGAACGCCGCGGCCTGCGCCCACGACGCGCGGCGGCTCACCTGGCGCTGGGCTTGGAACAGCGCGGCCTCCCGCGCCTGAACCGCCGCCAGCATGCGGCCCTCGGCGCCGTAGGCCCGCACTTCCCGGATGCCGTCGATGGCGTCCAGCGCAGCAGAGCGCAACCCGGCCGAGGTTTCCGCCAGCCGCCCGCCCGCTTCAAGCGTCAGCCGCGCCGCCACCCAAGGCAGGACGACGGCCGAGAGCAGGAACAAGCCGCCAACCAGCAGCGCCGCACCGCCATGCCCCGGCGCCAGGACGCCGACGAGCACCGGCATCAGCAACGCCGCCGCGGTGCCCGGCACGATGATCCGCAGGTACAAGCCATCCAGCGCCTCGACATCGCCGACCACCCGGCCGAGCGCGTCGCCCGAGCGCATGAAGCCAAGCCCGCCCGACGACTGCCGCGCCAGGCCGCGGAACATCCAAACGCGCAGGCCCGCCAAGGCCCGGAACGTGGCGGCATGGGTCAACATGCGCTCGCCGTAGCGAAGCACGACCCGGGCCACCCCCAGCCCGCGTACCACGCCCGGCAGGAACAGCAGTGCCGCCAGCCCGGCGACCTCGGTTCCCTTCACGGGACGCAGCGCCATGCCGCCGGCTGCGGCCGCCAGCGCCACCCCGGCAGCCACCGTCAGCAGCGACGCCAGCAGCCCGGCCAGCAGCCACCCCGCATAGCCGCGCCAAAGCGCCAGGATAGGCAGTAGCGCGCCCAAGCCCTGCCGCGTCATGCGACGCCCTGAACCGGCCGTGTCCGTCCCTCGGACAGTTCCAGTGTCCGTCCGCCGAAAGCGTGCGCCGCCGCCGAGTGGCTGGCCAGGATCACCGTGCGCCCGAGCGCCAGCCGACGCAGGCTGTCCAGCACGTCCGCCTCGGTCGCCGGGTCGAGGTGCGCCGTCGGCTCGTCGAGCAGCAGCAGCGGGGCGTTGCGGACAAAGGCCCGCGCGATGGCCACGCGCTGCGCCTGACCGCCGGACAGGCCATAGCCGCCCTCGCCGATGGGCGTGTCCAGTCCTTCGGGCAGCGTCGCCGCGAAGGACTCGATGCCCGCGGCCCGGGCAGCGTCCTCAACCTCCCGGTCGGTCGCGTCCTCCCGCCCGAAACGGATGTTGTCGCGGATGCTGCCGGCGAACAGCACCGGGCGCTGTCCGATCCACGCCGTCATGCGGGCGAGGGCCGAGGGCACGATCGCGCCGATGTCGGCGCCGTTCAGGGTGATGCGCCCGCTGTCCGGACGAACAAAGCCCAGCAGCAGCTCGATGACGGTTGACTTGCCGGCACCGGACGGCCCCACCAGCACCATCGTCTCCCCGGCGGGCACCCGGAAGCTCAAGCCGTCGAACACGGCACCCCGCGACGGGTCCCAGGTGAAGCGCACGTCGTGGAAGGCAACCGTCACGCCCGTGGCCGCCACCGTGCGGATCAGTGGCGCGCCAGCAGTCTCCGGCAGCTCCGGCAAGCCCACCAACTGCTCGGCCGCTCCCGCCGCCTGCAAGCGGTCCTGGTAGGCGGCGGCAAAGGCCCGGAGCGGCGCGAAGAACTCGGCCACCAGCACCAGAACGAAGATGGCCGCCACCGGGCTGGCCCCGTTGCGCCATGCCGCCGCATACCGCCCGGCCAGCAGCACCAAGGCGGCCGCCGCAGCGCAATCGAGCGCCGCCGACGACAGGAAAGCGACCCGCAGCACCCGGAGCGTCCGGCGGCCCAGGTCGTCCGCCGCGGTTTGTAGGCGCTGCGCCTCCTGCTCGGCGCGGCCGGCAAGCACGATGGTGGCAACGCCGCGCACACGGTCAAGGAAGCGGGCCTGCAGCCGGCCCATCGCCACGAATTGCCGCTGCGACGCCGCCGCCGCGCCCAGCCCCGCCAGCGCCATCCCGACCGGAACCAGCAACCCGGCCGCCCCCAGGATCAGCGCGCCCCAGGGATCGACCAGCAGCACCGCAAGCCCCACCAGCAACGGTGACGCCAGCGCCAGGACTGACGCGGGCAGCCAACGGGCAAACAAGCCCTCCAACGCCTCGATGCGGTCCACCGCCAGGGCGGCAAGCTCGCCGGACTGCACGCCGCGGAGGAGGCCCGGCCCCGCGCCGAACAGGCGGACGAACAGGTCGCTGCGCAGCCGCCGCCGCGCCGCCACCCCGGCCGTGAACGACACGTCGTCCGACACGACCAGCAAAACGGCCCGCAGCACCATCAATCCCGCGAACAGCAGCGCCCACGGCACCTCCGACGCGCGGGGCTGCGGGGGAACTGTCGTGATCGCGTCAGCTAAAATCCGCGCGAGGCACCAAGCCTGGCCGATGGCTGCCAGCGTCCCCAGCACGCCGAGCATCGCCACGGGGCGAACCGCCCGCCGGCCCGCAGCCATGTTGCGCGTCATCCAGGCGCGGCCCGGCTTTGGCAGACTTGTCACCGCGCTCCTCGCTCCCGCCAGTTGCCGCTGCTAGGACGCCAGCGCCCGGCGGGCCATCGCCGCCAGCCACTCGGCGGCGACCGGCAGGATCGCGTCGTTGAAATCGTAGCCAGGGTTGTGCAGCTCTCCGCCGGGCCGGGCTGGGCCGTTGCCGATCCAGACGAACGCACCGGGCTTTTGTTCCAAATACCAGCCGAAATCCTCGCCCGCCATGCTGGGCGGCAAGTCCCTTCGCACCGGGAAGCCCAATCCGCCGGCGCAAGCCGCCGCGAGGTCCGCCTCCGCCCGCGTGTTTACCGTGGCGCAGACGCCGTGCTGGATGTCCACGTCAACCGCCACGTCGGAACTTGCGGCGACCCCTGCCGCGACGCGGCGGACGCCAGCCTCGACCAAATCGCGGACAGCTGGGCGGTGCGAGCGGAAGGTGCCGGACAGCACGGACCGGGCCGGGATTTGGTTCGCCGCCGCCCCGGCATTCATCGTGCAGATCGAGACAACGGCGCAATCGAGCGGGTCCACGCTGCGTGACACCAACGATTGCAGCGCCACCAGGAGATGGGCGGAGGCCAGCAAAGGGTCGCGCGAAAGGTGAGGCATCGCGGCGTGGCCGGCATGTCCGTCCACGGTGATCTGGATCCGCGCGCCGGCCGCCATCACCGCGCCGTCGTGTACGGCGACGGTTCCGGCCTCAAGGCCAGGCCAGTTATGATAGCCGAAGATGCGCTCCATCGGGAACCGCTCGAACAACGCATCAGCCAACATGTTTCGCGCCCCGCCATGGCCTTCTTCCGCAGGCTGGAACACGAAATGGACAGTGCCCGACCAATCGGCATCGCGCGCCAGAAGGGCTGCAGCACCCAACAGGCTGGCGGTGTGGCCGTCATGGCCACATGCGTGCATCACGCCCGCTGTCACGGACGCATACGGCAAACCCGTCGTCTCGGCGATGGGCAGCGCATCCATGTCGGCGCGAAGCCCGACGCTGCGGTTGGACGGCCCGCGCGTCAGCGTCGCGACGACGCCATGGCCGCCGACACCGGTGGTGAACGGAACACCGAGGCTGGCAAGCGTGCTGCATACGAAAGCCGCGGTTTCCCGTTCCTGCAGCGACACCTCGGGATGCCGGTGCAGGTGCTGGCGCCATTGCGGGAGGGCTTGCTGCAAGCTGGGATCCATTCACCACACTCCATCGTGCTACCGATGTGCCGTGTGCCTGCCACTCGCGCAAGATGCGGCTATGCGGGCGTCTTGCTGGCCAGCGTGCCAAGCAAAGGGCTATCAAGGCGTTTCCGCTGCAACGGCAGGTGAACCTTGTATCGGGTGCCATGCCCCTCCTCGACCTGCAAGGTGGCGCCAAGTTGCCGGGCGAAACCCCGGATCAGTTGGATGCCGATCCCGTCGCGGGTCCCGGCCTCGGTCTCCACCCGGCCGGCGGGGATGCCGACGCCGTCATCGAAGATCTCAAGCTCGGCGTGGCTGCAATCGGCTTTCAAGCACACCGAGATGCTGCCGCGTCGCCCACTGGGAAAAGCATATTTCAGCGCATTGCTGACGGCCTCGGTGACGATGAGCGCGAGCGGGACGGCCTGATCGCTTGACATCTTGAGCTCCGGGGCCTCGATGTCCAAGCGCAACCGCTCCCCGGCTTTTTCGCCCATTGCCTGGAACAACTGGCTGCACAGCTCGGTCAGGAACTCCCGCATATTGATCGTATGCAGTTCGCCATGGGCATAAAGATGGCGGTGAAGGGTTGCGAGCGTCCGCACGCGATCACGCGCCGACTGAAATTCGGCCCGGGCTTCCGGCAAGCGAATTCGGCTGGCTTGAAGATTCAACAGGCTTGCAACCACCTGGAGATTGTTTTTCACCCGATGATGGATTTCCTGCATCAGGAGTTCCTGCTGATCGATCGCCGTCGCGAGGCGACTTTGCTGACGGTGCAACATGAGCGTTGCCCGTTGGAACGACACGACGAGTTGCCTAAGTTCACGTGTGGACGGCATGCCCCGAAAATCCGGGCGTTTTTGGAAGACGCTTTCAGGCCGCCATTGGCTCACAGACTCATGAAGCGAGGCCAAAGGGCGTGACACCAAGCTGGTGGCCGCCGCCGCCATGCTGGCCAACCCCAACAGCCACGCTCCCAGCATGGCAACCAGCGATCCCGACAGCACCGCTACAATGAGTAACGGCAGCGTCGCTGCCAAGTGGACACAGACCATACGCACCGTAAGCGTATTCCATGCCTTCCACCAATGTCTCATTCCACAACCGGTCTGGAAGGCCGGCATGGAGTCACTTTTCCCGATCTTCCTCAATCAATTTAAGCAGTTCGTCAGGAATCGGCTCCCGTGCGATATTATCGTAAAGCTGGTGCAAGCTGCGTTTCAGCCATACATCGAATGCGGCGACCACGGGCTTGTCCTGTTTTTGCGACGGTTGCGGCTGTTTGGACTTACGCTGGGTCATTCTGCAATGATTCATGCCCGTCTAACCCGAAAGCTCGCACCCCTAACAAAAAACGCTCACAAGGGTTTCAACAACTGTTGCAGAAGCGGATTTGGTGCTCAGCGCGACACAGCCGCAAAGCCCGAGACTTCATCGCCGATATGACCCACTTCAAGGAGGCGCGTCGCACGGGTGCCGACCCGATCCTTGCCCTTTGCGTCAGTCTCCCCGAGCAGCCACGCTTCAAGTTGCCGGCGTGCCCGGAACACCCGGCTCTTGGCCGTGCCCACCGCGCATCCCGTCGCTTCAGCCAGCGCCTCGTAGCTCATGCCATGCACCACCACCATCAGCAGCGCTTCCCGCTGATCAGCCGGCAGGCGGGTCATCGCCCGGCCCAGTTCCTTGAGCGCCAGCCGGTCCTCGTGCGCCGCTTCGGTCGCGAACGTGGATTGCGGCACATCGTCAATGTCGGTTGTGTCCCGCCGCTTGCGCAGGTTGGAGATGAACCGGTTGCGCAGGATGCGGTGCATCCACGCCGGGAAGTTGGTGCCCGGGATGAAGCTCGCATGGGCGGACAGAGCGTTGCAGACGGCGTCCTGAACAAGGTCCTCGGCTGCCGATCGGTTCCTCGTCAGCGCCAACGCCTGAATGCGCAGCTTGGGAAGGATCGAGATCACTTGGTCATGGAATGAAAGGGTCATCGATCTGCCTTTTTGCCTCAATTCATAGCCAATGACCGGACAGCGCCGCGCGTTGCATCCTCCTCATCACGAAATCATGAGCGGCTCAGGCCGGATCGGCTTTGTTGCCTTCCATCAGCATGGCGAGGCCGCTGCGCGCCCGGGACAAGCGCGCCTTCATCGTGCCGACCGGAACCCCGCAGATGGCGGCAGCCTGCTCGTGGGACATCTCCTGGGCACCGACCAGCAGCAGCGCTTCCCGTTGCGAAGGGGGCAAGCGCCAGATGAGCTGCTGCAGGTCGGTGATGTCGGCCCGGGCGACCTGCTGTGGGTCGGCGGCCTCCGCCTCGTCGAACCGCGCCTGCAATGCGGTCGCTTCCCGCTTGCGCCGGCGGGCCTGCTCATAGAACTGGTTGCGCAGGATGGTGAACAGCCAGGCCTTCAGGTTTGTGCCGGGCTGGAACTGGCTAACGGCGCCGAGGGCGCGCACGATGCTGTCCTGCACCACGTCGTCAGCCGCCGCACGGTCCCGCAGCAGGAAGCGCGCAAAGGCGCGGAGGTCCGGCAGCAGCGCCACGATTTGGCGCCGGATGTCCGCGTCGGCTATGTCCACCTGCGCATCACTAATCAACTCGACTGCCCGCCTCATCCCGCTTATCCGGTCCACACAGCATCAGTGCACGCCGCTTGTGCATGAAAGGGACGACTCATGGCCAATCTATGTCGCGAGGACCTGGTTCGGGCGCTGCCCTACGCGCGCCGCTACGCCCGCGCGCTCACAGGCAACCAGAGCCGCGGCGACTCCATGGTCGCGGACAGCCTGCGCGACCTGCTGGCCGGCCAAGCCGCCGTTGGCACGGCTCGGCATAGCCTTTACCACGCCATCACGCGCCAGTTCGACGGCCTGAACACGCTCAAGACCAACTTCCTCACGGGGGGCTTGTCGCAGATCCAGCGCCAGCTGCTGCTGCTGACCTCTTTGGAAGAGGTGCCGCTCCAGGCTGCCGCCGAGATCGTGCAGCTTTCCATGGCCGACGCGGAAACCCAGTTGGCCGAGGCGCGCGCCCACCTGCGAACCGGGGCGGCGACCGACGTGCTCATCATCGAGGACGAGCCGATCATCGCAATGGACATTGAAGAGTTGGTGCAGAACTGCGGACACAATGTCGTGGGCGTCGCGACCACCGAGGCCGAGGCAGTGAAGCTTGCCGAGCTGTACAAGCCCGGCCTGATCCTCGCCGACATCAACCTCGGGATCGGCGGCGACGGCACCTCGGCCGTGGCGCGCATCATGCGGCACCACTACGCCCCGGTCATTTTCGTGACCGCGTATCCGGAGCGCCTCCTGACCGGGGAGGACCTCGAACCCGCCTACGTCATCACCAAGCCGTTTGAGCCGCTCACCCTCGCCATTGCGACCTATCAGGCCGTGACCGGGGGCGTGCGCCTCGATTGATGGCGCCGACCGTCCTCGGCGCGGCAACTAAGCGGCTGCATCCGCGATGCAGGAACAATTCTCCGGCGACCCAGGAGTGACAGCCATGCACACCCCCCTGCGCGCGGGTCATTCGATGACGCCGGCCCGCGCCCCCCGCATCTGCCTGCTGGACGGCGACGCGACGCTTCCAGACCTTGAACGCGCAGCCTCGCTCGGGTTCGACCATGCGCTGCTTGCCGCGGCGCCGACCAATATGGCCGCATGGGTGGCCGCCGCACGGCCGCTCGGCCTGTCCCTCCTTGTCGATGTTCACGTCGATGAACTGGCCGTGGAGGCCGCGGGCGGAGACGGCATCCCCACGATGTTTGCCGTGACCCCGGCGCCCACCGTCGATCCGCGGCAGCCGCCAATGAGCGCCGCCGCCGCCGTTGCCACGGTGGCGGACGCCCACGATGCCGAGCGGCTTGCCGAGTGGTGGGCGTCGCGCGTCGCAGAGCTGACGGCGGCCGGCATAGCGGGCGTGCGGCTGCTCGGGCTGGCCGGCTTGCCGGCGGCGGCCGTCGCGCCGTTCCTGGTCCGCCTGCGCGGGCTGGTCCTCGATGCGGTCCTGTTCGCCTGGACGCCGGGCCTCGCCTGGGACAGCGTGGCGAGCCTGCCGGAGGGCGCCGTTGATTACGTCGCATGCTCGCTGCCGTGGTGGGACGGGCAGGCCGACTGGCTTTGGCGGGAACTCGGCCTGCTGCGGCGCATTGCCCCCGTCGTCGCGCCGGCGGGCGAGCACACCGGCGATGTGGCCGCACTGCTCGCCGATGGCTGGATGCGCCGCCTGTCGGACGAGGACGGCGCCGAGGTCAAGCGCCTGAACGCCTTGCGGATGCAGCCGGCCTTCGGGGCCGGGCCGGCCCGCTTGCTGTCCGGCTCCGGCCAGGCCGTGACGGCCCTGCTGCGGACGGATGCCGCCGACCCGCGCCAGGCCCAGCAGGCGGCGCTGTATCTGCTCAACTCTGACACGGCACCGGCCGCGGTCGGGGGCGCGGCAGTGCTGCCGGCCGCCGGGTCGTTCGGGCCGTGGCTGTCCGAGGCGTCGGGCGAGGCGTTCGATCCGGCTTCGTTGATGCTGCTGCCGCCGGGCGCCCTGATGGCGTTCACGGCCCCTGCCCTGCCACCGCCCCGCTTGCAGGCCAGTCCGCAGCCGGCCAGCGGCGCCGAGCAGGCGGCCCGCCGGCCGCGCCTGGCCATCGAGGCACCCTCGCCCTGCGTGGACGGCGGCCGGTTCCCGTCACGGCGCACCGTGGGCGACCTCGTTGAGGTCGAGGCCGACGTCATCGGCGACGGCCATGACAAGCTGGCCGTCATGCTGCATTGGCGCGGACCCGGCGAGACGGACTGGCACGAGGTGCCGATGCAGCTGCTCAACAACGACCGATGGACGGCCGCCTTTCCGCTTCGGCAGCTTGGCGTGCACCATTATGCCGTCCAGGCCTGGCGCGACGCCTATGCCACCTTTGCCGACGAGCTGGCCAAGAAGCACGCGGCCGGGGTGCCGATTGCGCTCGAACTGCGGGAAGGCGCCTTGCTGGTGGCCCAGGCCGAAGCGCGGGCTGCGTCCGCAGCCAAGGCGGCGCTGGCTCGGATCGTCAGGACCCTGGGCCAGCAGGATGCGGACGCGCAGCGGGAAACCCTGTTGTCGCCCGAGGTGGCCGTGCTGATGGCCGGCGCCGACGACCGCCCGCTCGCCGCCGCCCTCGACCCGGTGCCCGTGCAGGCCGAGCGGGTCGCGGCGGGCTTTGCTGCTTGGTATGAGGTGTTCCCGCGCTCGATGAGCGACGACCCCACCCGGCATGGCACCTTTGCCGACGTGGAGCGCCACCTGCCGCGCATCCGCGGCATGGGGTTCGACGTGCTGTACTTCCCGCCGATCCATCCCATCGGCCGGACCAACCGCAAAGGCCGCAACAACACGCTGACGCCGGGTCCAAACGACCCCGGCAGCCCCTACGCCATCGGCTCGCCCGAGGGCGGCCACGACGCCCTGCACCCTGAGCTTGGCACGATCGAGGACTTCCAGCATCTGCGCGCCGCCTGCGCGGAGCACGGGCTGGAGCTTGCCATGGACTTCGCCATCCAGTGCTCGCCGGACCACCCATGGCTGAAGCAGCACCGCGATTGGTTCAACTGGCGGCCCGACGGCTCGATCCGCTACGCGGAGAACCCGCCTAAGAGATACGAGGATATCGTCAACGTCGATTTCTACGCGCCGGGTGCGGTCTCAGGCTTGTGGAGCGAACTGCGAGACGTCGTGCTGTACTGGGCCAGCCAAGGCGTCCGCCTGTTCAGGGTGGACAACCCGCACACCAAGCCGCTGCCGTTCTGGGAATGGATGATCGCCGAGGTGCAGGCCCGCTACCCCGACTCCATCTTCCTGGCCGAGGCGTTCACCCGGCCCAAGGTGATGTACCGGCTCGCCAAGGTCGGCTTCTCGCAGTCTTACACCTACTTCACCTGGCGCAATACCAAGGCGGAGTTCCAGGAGTACCTGACCGAACTGACCCAGGGGCCGCCGCGTGAGTTCTTCCGGCCGAACTTCTTTGTCAACACGCCGGACATCGACCCGGTGTTCGTGCAAACCTCGGGCTGCCCCGGCTTCC
>CAXSEX010000036.1:0-8530 GCA_964236415.1 uncultured Acetobacteraceae bacterium
ATCTCAGGCATGCACCCATTCCGTCCGCGCCCGCGTTGACGCTCCCGCTCACAGCAACGGAGACCGCGGTGTTCGACCCCCACTCCTCCAAGCCGAACCTGCTGGTGCGGTCCGCGCACCCCTATAACGCAGAGCCGCTGCCCGGCCGGCTGCTCGCGTTTCCCGTGACCGCGCAGGCCGACTTCTACGTCCGCAGCCACGGCGACGTTCCGCACCTCGACCCGGCGACGCATCGGCTGCGGGTGGGCGGCCGGGTCGCCACGCCGCTCGACCTGTCCATGGCGGAGTTGCGGGAGCGGTTTCCCGCGCGCACCGTCACGGCGGTGCTGCAATGCGCCGGCAACCGCCGCGCCGACCTGCAAACGGTGCGGCCGACCACGGGCGATCCCTGGGCGGCCGGGGCCATCGGCAACGCCGAGTGGACCGGCGTCGCGCTGGCCGACGTGCTGCGCGCGGCTGGGGCGGAGACGGATGCTGCGCTGCACGTCGCGTTCGAGTCCCGGGACATTGTAGAGATGCCGAAGGAAGGCCGGTTCGCCTACGGCGTGTCCATCGGCATGGCCAAGGCGATGGCGCCGGAAACCCTGCTGGCCCACACGATGAACGGCGAACCGCTGGCGCCGGAGCACGGCTTCCCGCTGCGCGCCGTGGTGCCGGGCTACGCGGGCGTGCGCAGCCCGAAGTGGCTCGCCGCCATCACCGTGCAGGACCGGCCCTCCGACAACCACATGCAGCAGCGCGACTACAAGCTGCTGCCGCCCGGCGTCACGGAAGACACGGTGGATTGGCGGAAGGGCGTCACCATCGACGACATGCCGCTCACCTCGGCGATCTGCCTGCCGGCGGAGGGCGCCGTGCTGGACGCGGGCCGCACGCGGCTCGGGGGCTACGCCGTCGCGACCGCCCGCGCCGTGGCCCGCGTGGACGTGTCAGCCGACGGCGGCCAAACCTGGGCGCAGGCCGAGCTGGAGCACGACCCGGCGGCGCCCTGGAGCTGGACGCTGTGGCGCATCGAGCTTGACCTGCCGAAGGGGCAGCATGAGCTGGCGGTGCGGGCCTGGGACTCCGCCGGGCAAACCCAGCCGGCGCTGCCGGACGACGTGTGGAACTTCAAGGGCTACCTGAGCACCGCCTGGCACCGGGTCCACATTTGCGCCGTTTGAGCGGCACGGCTTGCGGAACGCCCGGGCCGGCCGCATCGTAGGAAAAAACCGCGAGGAGGAACCGATGTCGCCGACCGCCCAGGCCCCGGCCTTGTCCGCCGCGGAACAGCGCCGGATGCTGACCCGGGCGGCGCTGGCCGCCACCATCGGCACGACCATCGAGTGGTACGACTTCTTCCTGTACGGCACCGCCACGGGCTTGGTCTTCGGGACGCTGTTCTTCCCCAACACGAACCCTTTGGTCGCCACCCTCAATGCGTTCGGCGTTTATGCCGTCGGCTTCGTCGCCCGGCCCATCGGGGCGGCGATCTTCGGCCATTTCGGCGACCGCATCGGGCGCAAATCGACGCTGATCGCCACCTTGATGCTGATGGGCGTGGCCACCGTGCTCGTGGGCGTCGTGCCCTCCTACGCCACCATCGGCATCTGGGGCGCGGTGATCCTCACGGCGCTTCGCTTCATCCAGGGCATCGGCGTCGGCGGCGAGTGGGGCGGGTCAGTGCTGATGTCGATGGAGTGGGCCGGCAGCAAGGGCGGGCGCGGGCTGGCGGCGTCCTGGCCGCAGATGGGCGTGCCCGCCGGGCTGTTCACCGCGAACCTGGCCGTGCTGGGCTTCAGCGCCTGGTCGGGCGACGCCTTCCTGACCTGGGGCTGGCGCATCCCCTTCCTGCTGTCGATCGTCCTGATCGGGGTCGGCCTGTGGATTCGGCTCGGGGTGGAGGAATCGCCGACCTTCCGGCGCATGGCGGCCGAGAACCGCATCGAGAAAACGCCCGCGCTCACGGTGATGCGGCAGTATCCCAGGGAGATCCTGCTGAGCGCGCTGGCCCGCATGGGGGAGCAGGCGCCGTTCTACATCTTCACCGCCTTCGTGTTCTCCTACGGCGTCGGCACGCTGAAGCTGTCCCGCGACCTGCTGCTCATCGCGGTGATGGCCGGGTCGGCCTTGTCCCTGGTGACGGTGCCGCTGGCCGGCCACCTGTCGGACCGCTTCGGGCGGCGGCGCATCTACATGCTGGGCGCGGTGCTCACCGGGCTGTACGGGTTCGTCTATGTCGGGCTGCTGAACACGATGTCGCCGGCGCTGGTGTTCGTCGCCATCGTCGTGTCGCTGATTCCGCATGACATCATGTACGGTCCGCAGGCGGCGCTGATCGCCGAGTGCTTCCCCGGGCGGCTCCGCTACAGCGGCGCGTCCATCGGCTACCAGTTGGCTTCCGTCATCGCTGGCGGCCCGGCGCCGCTGATCGTGGCGTACCTGCTGGCCCAGTACCACACGGGCTGGGTGATCGCCGGGTTCATCCTCGCCTGCGCGGTCATCAGCCTGATTGCCACGGCCCTGCTGCCGGACAACACGAACAAGGAGATGACCGACGACTAGGCCCGGGCAATCAGGTCGAGATCTGCTCCAGCTCCAGGTCGCGGGTGCGCGGGCCGAACAAGCCGATGGACAGCACGACCATGAGCATGGCGAAAGCAATCAGCCCGAACACGCCCTTGGTGCCGGCGGTCCGTAGGAAAAACCCGATGATGAAGCTGGCGAACACCGTGCTGATCCGGCTGAACGAGTAGGTGAACCCCACGGCGCGCGCCCGCACGCGCGTGGGGAACAGCTCGGTCTGGTAGCCGTGGAAGGTGTTGGACAGCATGTTGTTGCACAGCGTGATCAAGACGCCGAACACGATCAGCAGCGCCATCGTGCTCTGGAACGAGAACAGCACCCCGAACACGCCGACGCCGCAGGCCGCGGCCACCAACTGCCATTTCCGCTCGAACCTGTCGGCAAATCCCATCGCCAGCAGCGGGCCGAACGGGCTGGCGATGGCGATGATGAAGGAATACAGCAGGCTGGAGGACAGGTTGATCCCGGTTTGCTGCGCGATCAGCGTCGGCACCCAGGCGGCGAAGCCGTAGAACCCGAAGGTCTGGAAGAACTGGAACACCATCAGCATGATCGTTCGCGTGCGGTACGGCGCCTGCCAAATCTCGGCGAACCGCCCGGCCGCCTCCGTGCGGTCCACGGCGTGCGGCGCGGGCCTCGGCAGCGGCGCCCCGCCCAAGTCAGCCATCACCTTGGCCTCGATGGAAGCGGTGATCGCCTCCGCCTCCGCCACGCGCCCTTGCTGGAGCAGCCAGCGTGGGCTTTCCGGGATGCCGCGGCGCAGGAACCACACGAACAACGCGCCCACCGACCCGATCACGATCACCCAGCGCCAGCCGTCGAAGCCGAGCGGCGCTGCCGGCACCAGCTTGTAGGACAGGAAAGCGACGATCGGGACGGCGGAGAACTGGATCACCTGGTTGTAGGCGAACGCCCGGCCCCGCACGTGCTTGGGCACCAATTCGGCGATGTAGGTGTCAATCGTCACCAACTCGACGCCGATGCCGATGCCGGCGACCAGGCGCCACAGGCAGACCGACGCCCCGCTGTCCTGAAACGCCATCACCAAAGTCGCCGCGCAGTAGAACAGCAGCGAGACGGTGAAGATCGACCGCCGCCCGTACTTGTCGGCCACGAAGCCGAACACGAAGGTTCCGATGAACAGGCCCGTGAAGGTCACCGCCACGAACAGCGCCGGCCCGGTGAAGATGCCAACCCCCACGTTGGCCAGCAGCCCCGCCCTGACCAGGCCAGGGATCACGTAGCCGGTCATGAACAGGTCATAGAACTCGAACAGGCCGCCGAGCGACAGCAGCGTGACCAGCCGCCAGATGTGCCGCGTCGCCGGCAGGCGGTCCAGCCGGGCCAAGATGGCCGACGCGGCGTCTTGGTTCACCATCGAGTTCGCCATGTCGCGACGTGCCGCCTCCCGTTTTCCCCCTTAGCTGCCCGCATCGGGGTTATGGGTCAAGCTGCCCGCGACGGCCCGTCAGAACGCGATCTGCACCTTGGCGTGCTTGTCCCGCTGCTTCGCCAAGTCGAACGCCGCCGACGCCTGCGCGGCCGGCACGGTGGCGGTGAGCAGCGGCGCCACGTCGATCAGGCCGCGGTCGAGGCAGGCGACGGCGTGGGCGAACTCCCGGTCGAAGCGCATGGCGCCGCGCAGGTCGATCTCCTTCGCCATCACCAGGTTGCCGGCGAACGGGAACTGGCCCGGCGGCAGCGTGCCCACCTGCACCACCGTGGCCCCCGGCCGCACCGCTTGGAGGCAGGACGCGAGGCCCGCCGGATTGCCGGACACCTCGAACGCCGCCTCGAAGCCGCCCGCCTCCTGCGCCATGCGGGACAGCGCGTCGGCGTCGGCCGCGACGTTCACCGCGGCGTCGGCGCCGATGCGCTGTGCCAGCGCCAAGGGAGCGTCCAGGATGTCGGTCATCGCAACCGTCTCCGCCCCGGCACGCCGAACCGCGAGCAGCACCAGCAGCCCAATCGGCCCGGCGCCGGCGACCAGCACCGACCGGCCCAGCAGCGGCCCGGCGCGCAGGGCCGCGTGCAGCGCCACGGCCAAAGGCTCGGCAAACGCCGCGGTCGCGAAGGGAAGCGCGTCCGACACCGGGTAGGCCTGGCTCTCGTCCACGGCGACATACTCGGCGAACCCGCCCTGCATGTGCGGGAAGCGGCTGGCGCTGCCCATGAAGAACACGTTGCGGCACAGGTTGCCGCGCCCGGCCCGGCAGGCGGCGCAATGCCCGCAGCTGCGCCCCGGGTGGATGGCGACGCGCTGGCCCGGCCGCAGCCGCGTGACCCCGGCGGCGACGGCCGCGACCTCGCCCGAGACCTCGTGGCCCGGGATCAGCGGCTCGCGGATGACGAAGTCTCCGTTCCGGCCCTCGAAGTAGTAGTGCAGGTCGGACCCGCAGATGCCGCCGGCCCGTACCCTGATCAGCGCGCCGCCGGGCGGGATGCCCGGCACCGCGCGGTCCTCGGTCCGCAGGTCCTGGGCCTTGTGGATGACGCAGACTTGCATGACGTGCCTCCCCATCTTCTGACTCGCGCGGACGCGCAGCCCCTTGCAAGCTCCTATACCAGGACGGTGCATGGCACGGTCGAGCGGCTTGGACGGCGTGAGGCGGCGGAGAACGCGGCACAGCGGCGCTGATCGACCCAAACAGAAACCGAGGGAAGGAGACCGTCATGCTGAAAAAGAAGCGTTGGCAAATGGTGCTGCTGCTGTTCGTCGCGGGCATCATCAACTATCTCGACCGCTCCGCCCTGTCGGTGGCGGCGCCGCTGGTCATGAAGGACCTTTCGCTGACCCCGGCCGACCTCGGCCTGATCTTCTCAAGCTTCTTTGTCGGCTACGCGGCGTTCAACTTCATCGGCGGCTGGGCGTCCGACAGGCTCGGGGGCAAGCGCGTGTTCACCCTGGCCATGGGCGTCTGGTCCGCCTTTTGCGCGCTGACCGCCGCGGCGGGCGGGTTCGTGTCGCTGCTGGTGATCCGGGTGTGCTTCGGCGTGGGCGAGGGGCCGCTGTCCTCCACGATGAACAAGGTCGTCAACACCTGGTTTCCGCACCGGGAAGCCGCGAGCGCCGTGGGATATGCTAACTGCGGCACCCCGCTCGGCGGCGCGATTGCCGGGCCGGTGGTCGGCCTCATGGCGGTGACGCTCGGCTGGAAGGCGGCGTTCGTCGCCATCGGCCTGATCGGCTTCGTGTGGTTGTTCTTCTGGATCCGGCTTGCCTCGGAAACGCCGCGCGAGCACCCGGGGATCACCGCCGAGGAGTTGCGCGAGATCGAGGACGGCCATGCCGCCCCGTCCGCCGGCCTGCCCGCGCAACCGCTCGGCTTCTACCTCAAGCAGCCCGTGGTGCTCGCCACCGGCCTCGCGTTTTTCGGCTACAACTACATCCTGTTCTTCTTCCTGACCTGGTTCCCGAGCTACCTGACCATGGCGCAGCACCTCAGCATCAAGGACATGAGCATCGCCACCGTGCTGCCCTGGGTGCTCGGCTTCTGCGGCTTGGCGGCCGGCGGGGCGTTGTCGGACGCGGTGTTCCGCCGCACCGGGCGGGCGCTGTTCGCCCGCAAGCTGGTGCTGACCGTGTGCCTGAGCCTCGCCGCCGTGTCGGTGGCACTCGCCGGCCTGGTCACGACGGTCGGCAGCGCGCTGCTGCTGATGAGCGCCGCCGTGTTCTTCCTGTACCTGACCGGCAGCACCTATTGGGCGATCCTGCAGGACACGGTGCGGGGCGAGAACATCGGCGGCGTCGGCGGCTTCATCCACATGATGGCGAACTGCGCCGGCATCATCGGGCCGACGGTCACGGGCTTCATCGTGCAAGGCACCGGCGCGTTCACCAGCGCCTTCGTGCTGGCAGGCGGCATCGCCATCCTCGGCGTGCTGTGCGTGCTGGTCTTCGTCAAGCCGATCGAGAGCACGCTCACGCCGGACGCCGCGTTGGCCCTGCACTGAGGCGCCTCAAACCCAAACCCGGGAGAGCCGAATGGAACAAACATGGCGCTGGTGGGGTCCGGGCGACCTCATCACCCTGTCCGACATCTGCCAGGTGGGCGCCACCGGCATCGTGACCGCCCTGCACGACGTGCCCACTGGCACCGCCTGGACCCGCGAGGCCATCGCCGAGCGCAAGCGCGTCATCGAGGCCGACCCGAGCCTCGGCCTGCGCTGGAGCGTGGTGGAAAGCGTGCCGGTGCACGAAAGCATCAAGTTGGGGGAGGACGCCGCCGCGCCCCATTGCGAGGCGTATCGCGAAACGCTGCGCAACCTCGGCGAGGCTGGGGTCGGCACGGTCTGCTACAACTTCATGCCGGTGCTGGATTGGGCGCGCACCACGTTCCGCCACCCTTTGCCGGGCGGCGCTTCGGCGCTGCGCTTCAACATGCACGAGTTCGCCGCCTTCGACGTGCACATGCTGGCGCGTCCGGGAGCGGAGGCGGACTACGCCCCCGACGTGCTCGCCCGCGCCCGCGCCTGGTTCGATGCGGCAACCGGGGACGACCGGCGCACCCTGCTCGGCAGCATCATGGCCGGGTTGCCCGGCGCCTTCGACCGTTACGACATCGAGGGGCTGCGCGGCATGCTCGCCCGCTACGCAGGCACCGGCCACGCCCAATTGCAGGCCAACCTGGCCCGCTTCCTGGAAGAGGTCGTGCCCACGGCGGAGCGGGCCGGCGTGCGGCTTGCCATCCACCCGGACGACCCGCCGCGCCCGCTGCTCGGCCTGCCGCGCGTCACCTCCACGGCGGAGGACATCGCCTTCATCCTGGATGCCGTGCCGTCCCCGTCCAACGGCCTCACGCTTTGCACCGGCTCGCTCGGCGCGCGCCCGGCCAACGACCTGCCGGCCATCGCCCGGCGCTTCGCCGGCCGCATCCAGTTCGTGCACCTGCGCAACGTCAGCACGGAGCCTGACGGCTCCTTCATGGAAGCCGACCACCTTGCGGGCGACACCGACATGGTGGCCGTGGTCCGCGCGCTGCTGGAAGAGCAGAAGCGACGGCACGACGGCGGCGACCCCCGCTGGCGCCTGCCCTTCCGCCCGGACCACGGGCACGAGATGCTGGACGACGTGGGCAGGCCCACCCATCCCGGCTATCCCCTGATCGGCCGGATGCGCGGCCTGGCCGAGATCCGCGGCGTGATGACGGCGCTCGCCCATCAGAACGGGTATCCGACCTGACCATGGACCAGCTGTGCGATGCCGCGCTGTCCCGTTTGCCCAAAGGCGTGGCCCGGCCCAGCTACGACCGCGGCGCGGTGCAGCCAGGCATCGTGCACCTGGGAGTCGGCGCGTTCCACCGCGCGCACCAGGCCGCCTACACAGACGCCGTGCTGGCGGCGGGCGACGCGCGCTGGGGCATCACCGCCGCCAGCCTGCGTAGCCCGGACACGCGGAACGCGCTCGCGCCGCAGGATGGCCTGTATGCGCTGAACCTCCGCGGAGAGGCGGACCGAATGGCGGTGATCGGCAGCATCGGCCGGGTGCTGGCGGCGCCAGAGGAGCCGGCCGCCCTGCTCGACGCCCTGTGCGCCCCCACGGTCGCCATCGTCAGCCTGACCGTGACCGAGAAGGCGTACTGCCGCGATCCCGCCAGCGGCGCGCTGGACGAGGCGCATCCGGACATCCTGCACGACCTCCTGCACCCGCACGCGCCGCACGCGCCGCGCTCGGCCCTCGGCTGGCTGGCCGCCGCCATCGCCCGGCGGCGCGCGGAGGGAGTGCCCGCGTTCACCGTGCTGTGCTGCGACAACCTGCCGGCCAATGGCCATACGCTGCACCGGCTGCTGGCCCGCTTCGCCCAACTGCGCTCGCCCGGCCTCGGCGCCTTCGTGGAGGACGAGATCGCCTGCCCGGACACGGTGGTGGACCGCATCGTGCCCGCGACGGCGGCGGAGGACCGCACGCGGGTCGCGGCGGCGCTCGGGCTGCGGGACGCCTGGCCGGTGGTCGCTGAGCCGTTCA
>CAXSEX010000036.1:8540-18285 GCA_964236415.1 uncultured Acetobacteraceae bacterium
CTCTTGTCGTCCTTCATCACGTCGGTCGCGATCTCCATCGCCTTGGCCATCGCCAGCAACGCCGCCACCGGATCATTGCCGACCGCTTCCCCGCCGGGCGTCCGGCGTGGGAGGAGGCGGGCGCCACCCTGGTCGCGGACGTGGCGCCGTTCGAGGCGATGAAGCTGCGCCTGCTCAACGCCAGCCACTCCGCCCTCGCCTACCTCGGCCTCTTGGCCGGCGTGGAGACGGTGGCCGACGCGATGCGGGACCCGGACCTCGCCGGGTTCGCGGCGCGGGTGATGGACGACGCGACGCCCGCCCTTGCCGTGCCGCCGGGCACGGACCTGGCGGGATACAAGCGGGCGCTGCTTGAACGCTTCCGCAACCCCGCCCTGCGCCACCGCCTGCGGCAGATCGCCGCCGACGGCTCGCAGAAGCTGCCGCAGCGCGTGGTGGACACGATGCGGGACCGCTTGGCGCTGGGCTTGCCGGTGGATGCGCACGCCCTCGTGATCGCGGCCTGGGGGCGTAGCGGGGCAGGCGGGGAAAGGGCGGGGGACCCGGCCGCGTCGGTGCTGCGCTGGGCGCACACGGCCATGCCGCCGGCGGACCGGCTGGCTCCGGCGCTGCTCGGCCTGCGGCCGGTGTTCGGCGCGCTGTGCGATGACCCGCGCTTCCGGGCAGCGGTGACGACGGCGCTGTGCCGCCTGGACACCCTCGGTGCGCGGCGGGCGGCGCTGGCATGACGGCACGGGTCGCCTGCATCGGCGAGTGCATGGTGGAGTTGCGGGAAGCGCCGGACGGGCAGCTCCGCCGCGGCTTCGGCGGCGACACGCTGAACACCGCCGTTTACCTGGCGCGGCTGGGCGTCGCCGTGGACTACGTGACGGCGCTGGGCGACGACGCATGGAGCGACGAGATGCTGGCGCGCTGGCAGGAGGAGGGGATCGGCACCCGGCTGGTGCGCCGCCTCCCCGGGCGGCTACCGGGCCTGTACGTCATCCAAACCGACCCGCCGGGCGAGCGCCGCTTCCTGTACTGGCGCGACAGCGCGGCCGCCCGCCACCTATTCGACCACCTCGACCCTGCGGAGCTTGCGGCCTTCGACACGCTCTACTTGTCCGGCATCACGCTTTCCATCTACGGCGCTGCGGCGCGGGCCGTGCTGTTCGGGGCGCTGGCGGACGCCCGGTCCCGCGGCACGCGCGTGGCGTTCGACACCAACTTCCGCCCGCGCGGCTGGCCGGACCGCGCCGACGCGCACGCCGCCTATGCGCAGGCATACGCGCTTGCGGACATCGTGCTGGCCTCCGCCGAGGACTTGGCGCTGCTCTACGGCGACGCGGGCGAGGCCGAGCTGCTCTGCTATGCCGCCACGACGGAGATCGTGCTGAAGCTGGACCACCCCGCCTGCCGCGTCCTGCATGGCGGCGCCGAGCTGCTGGTGCGGGCCGGCCCGGTGAGGCAGGTAATCGACACGACGGCGGCGGGCGACAGCTTCGCCGCCGCATACCTCGCCGCCCGCCTGCGCGGCGTCCCGCCCGAAGCCGCGGCCCGCGCCGGGCACGACCTGGCCGGCATCGTGGTGGGCCATCCGGGCGCCATCGCGCCGCGGGCGGCCATGCCGCGGCCCGGCGACACCAAGGAGCTTGACGCATGAGCCAATCCCGCCACCGGCTTGCCGCCCTGCTGGCGCTGGGGCCGATCATCCCCGTGATCACCATCGACCGGCTGGAGGACGCCGTGCCGCTCGCCCGGGCGCTGGTGGCAGGCGGCGTGCGGTTGCTGGAGGTCACGCTCCGCACGCCGGCCGGAATGGCCGCGGCGGAGGCGATCATCCGGGCGGTGCCGGACGCGGTGGTGGGCATCGGCACGGTGCTCACGCCGGCGGACCTGCGCCGGGCCGTCGAGATCGGCGCGCGCTTCGCCCTCAGCCCCGGCGCCACGCCCGCGCTGCTGGACGCCGCGGCGGCATCCGACATCCCCTTCATGCCCGGCGTCGCCACGGCGTCCGAGCTGATGGAGGCCATGGCCCGCGGCTTCGACACCGTCAAGTTCTTCCCCGCCACCGCCGCGGGCGGGTTGGCCTACCTCAAGGCCCTCGCCGGCCCTTTCCCGCAGGCGCGGTTCTGCCCGACCGGCGGTCTCACGGAGGGGAACGCCGCCGAGTGGCTGGCGCAACCCAACGTGGTCGCGGTCGGCGGCTCCTGGCTGACCCCCGCCGCGGAGGTCGCCGCCGGGCAGTGTGACGCGATCACCGCGCTGGCCACGCGCAGCCGGAAACGCCTGGCAAGCGTCGCCGGCGGCTGACGCCAGCCGACGCGGGCTTTCCGCCCTACTTGCCGGTCTTCTCGATTTTCTTTTCCTCGGCCTGGTTCATCTGCTTCACGGTGGGGTCCTGGTTCCTGGAAGCGGTTGTCTGGCCGGTCGTGGCGGCCGGCGCGGCGTTGGGAACCGAGGTCTGCTCCGGCCCCCGCGACGGCCGGGCCTGCGACGCGGCGCCGGGGCCAGTGGGCGTGCTGGTTTGCGCCGCCGCCGGTGCCGCCATGGCAGCGGCGAGGGCGATGGAGGCAAGCATTGGCTTCATGGCATTGGAACTCCCGATGCGGACGGGGGACCGCGCCCGGCGGTCCCCCACTCCCGTTAAACCGCGAGCTGGTCGCGGATCGGCAGGCTGCGGATGCGCTTGCCGGTCGCGGCGAAGATCGCGTTGCACAGCGCGGGCGCAAACGGCGGCAGGCCCGGCTCCCCCACCCCGCTCGGCGGCGTGCCTGCGGCGAACGGCACGATGTAGGTGTTGGTGATGCGCGGCGCCTCGTCGATCCGCACCACGGGGTAGTCGTCGTAGTTGCTTTGCTGCACCCGCCCGTCCTTGAAGCTGATCTCCCCGAGCTTGGCGAGGCTCAGCCCCATGACCGCCGCGCCCTCCATCTGCGAGTAGATGCGCTCCGGGTTCACGAACGTGCCGCAGTCGATAGCGGTATCGACCCGCGGCACCGTGAGCACGCCCTTCTTGTCGACGGCCACCTCGACCACGGTTGCGATGTAGCTGACGAAGCTGCGGTGCACCGCGATGCCCAGGCCGTGGCCCTCCGGCACCTTGCGCCCCCAACCCGCCTTGTCCGCCACCAGCTCCACAACCCGGCGCAGCCGGCCCGCGTCGATGGGGTAGCTCTCGACCGGCTCCCCGTAGTTCCAGGGCTTGTCCACCGAGGCGCTGAACGGCACGATGCGCGCCGGGCCGATCAGCTCCAGCAGCACGTCCTTCGGGTCGCGCCCGGTGGCCTGCGCGATCTCCGCCACCATGGACTGCACCGCAAAGGCGCGCGGGATGTTGGACACCGAGCGGAACCAGCCGATGCGGGTATGCGCCGCCGCCTCCGGGTTCTCGCAGCGCACGTTCTTGATGTCGAACGGCAGGTCGATCAGCCCCATGCCCAGCTCGACCGGGATCTGGTGCTTGGTGTCGGGCACGAAGGTGGAGCCGATGCTTGGCGCGGCGCTGCGGTGGCGCCAGGCCACCACCTTGCCGGACTTGTCCAGCCCGGCCTCGATCCGCTCGGCCGAGACCGTGCGGAGGAAGTCGTGGTGCAGGTCGTCCTCGCGCGTCCACTGCACCCGCACCGGCGCGTTCAGCTCACGCGACAGCAGGGCCGCTTCCAGCACGAAGTCGCACTTGGACTTCCGGCCGAAGCCGCCGCCAAGCAGCGTCGGGTGCACCGTCACGTCGTCGGCGGAGATGTCCATCGTCTTGGCCAGGTCGTCGCGCGTGCCGCCGGGGCTTTGCACCGGCGCCCACGCCTCGACCTTGCCGTCCGTCCAGCGCACGGTCGCCACCGGCGGCTCCATGCTGACGTGCGCGAGGTGCGGCAGGTAGTACTCGCCCACCACCACCTTGTCCGCGCCCTTCAGCGCCGCCTCCGCGTCGCCGTCGTTGCGCACCACGAGGCCCGGGGCGCGCACCGCGGCCTCAAGCTCCTTGCGGTAGGCGACGCTGTCGTACTTGGCGTTGGCGCCGTCGTCCCACACGACCTTGAGCGCGTTGCGCCCCTTGATGGCGGCACCCGTGTTGCGCGCGACCACGGCGACGCCGCCCAGCGGCTGGAACTTGGACGGCCAGGGCCAGCCCCGCACCTCCATCACGCGCTCGACGCCCGGCACCTGCATCGCCTCCGCCGGGTCGAACGACACCAGCTTGCCGCCGACCACCGGCGGGCGGGCGATGGCCACGTATTTCATGCCCGGCAGCCGCACGTCGGCGCCGTAGGTGGCGCTGCCCGTGGTGATGTCGTGCAGGTCGGTGATGCCGACCGTGCCCTTGCCGATGTAGCGGAAGTCCTTGGGGTCCTTGAGCCGCAGGCTGTCCACCGCCGGCACCGGCAGCGCCGCCGCGTCGGCCGCCAACTCGCCGAACCCCAGGCGGCGGCCGGAGCCGTCGTGCACCACCTCGTGCACACCAGCCCGGACCTCGGAAACCGGCACCTTCCAACGCCGCGCCGCAGCTGTCTCCAGCATGGCGCGCGCGGACGCGCCCACCTCGCGCATCGGGATCAGGTAGTGCCGGGTGCTGCGGGAGCCGTCGGTGTCCTGGTTGCCGTACTTGGCCTCGTCGCCCGGCGCCTGGACGATGCGGACCCGCGCCCAATCGGCGCCCATCTCGTCCGCCACGATCATCGGCAGGCCGGTGCGGACGCCCGTGCCCATCTCGGAGCGGTGCGCGACGATGGTGACGATGCCATCTGGCGCGACGGACACGAAGACGCGCGGGTCGGTCACCACTCCGTGCGGCATGGCGCCCGCGCCCGTGGCGTAGGCTGCCGCCGCCCGGCGCGGCAGCACCGACGCCGCGAGCACCAAGCCGCCCGCCGCGGTGATGCCTTTCAAAAGCCCGCGGCGGCTCACGTTCTCCACCGGGCCGAACGCCGGGCCAGATGCCGGATCCCTTGGCGCCTGCTTGCTCAGGTCCTGGAAGTAGGTCATGGCTCAGGTCCCCGTTGCGGCGACGCGGACGGCCGCCTCGATGCGCTGGTAGCAGCCGCAGCGGCAGATGTTGCCGGACATGCCGCCGCGGATCTCGTCGTCGGACGGGTTCTTGTTCTCCGCCAGCAGCGCCGCCGCCTGCATGATCTGCCCGGCCTGGCAGAAGCCGCACTGCGGCACGTTCAGCTCGCGCCACGCTTTCTGCACGGGATGGTCGCCGTGGGGGTGCAGGCCCTCGATGGTCACGACCTCCTGCCCGTCCACGTCGGACACCGCGGTGATGCAGGACCGCGCGGCCCCGCCCGCGACATGCACGGTGCACGCGCCGCACAGCGCCTGGCCGCAGCCGAACTTGGTGCCGACCAGGCCAAGCTCGTCGCGCAGGAACCACAACAGCGGCAAGGACGGGTCGCCGTCCCAGCTCCGCTCCTCGCCGTTGACCTTGACCTTGACCTTGATCATGCTGGATGTCCTCCCATCAACCCGACTGCGGGCGGCGCGGCGACCCGCCCCGAAAATCGTTTCACACGTCTCGCCGCTGGGAAGTTGGCGCCGGGACCGCGGCGGCAGCCTTTGCGATCAACTTCGGTTAACGCGGCAGCGTAGTGCTACCCTTGCGCGAACGCCACCCGGATTTTCATCGGGCGCGCGATGACCGGCGGCCTACGGGGGCGCCGGCTCGTGCAGGTCGGGCGGCGTCACGCCTTCGTAGTCCAAGGTGACCACCACCCGCATCGTGCCCTCCTCGCTTTCCAGGCGGCGGGGCCGCCCGTCCTGCCGGCCGACCCAAAGCCGGCTGCTGGCGCTGCCCGGCCCCGACACGTCCTGCTTGTAGCTGAACGCGGGTGGGCGCGTCCGCTCCGGCGGGGTCCGCCGCCTCGCAATGGTGCCGATTGTGTTATGCGGCTTTGTGAAACCTCCCGCCCGCTTTGTCGCGCTGAACTCCACCACGCGCGCCACCATGGCATCCGGCGTGGCAAGCGCGGACGCGCTGCATATCTCGGCTGAGGCCGCCGTTGCGGCCGGCGCACAAGGAGGAAAAACGCATGGGCACCCCCGCATTGCACCCGGATGCCGAGAAGCTGCTGCAATTGATCCGAGCAGCCGGGCGCCCGCCGTTCGAGACGCTGTCGGTGGCCGAGGCGCGCGACGCCTATGCCGCCAGCCGCGCCGCCTTGCAGCCGCCGCCGGACGAGGTGGCGGAGGCGCGGGACCTGTCCATCCCCGGCCCGGGCGGCCCGCTGGCGCTGCGGCTGTATCGCGGGGCGGGCACGTCGGACGCAGCAGCCCTGCCCGCCCTGGTGTACTTGCACGGCGGCGGCTGGGTGCTCGGCGATCTCGACAGCCATGACGGGGTGTGCCGCCGGCTGGCGAACCTCGCCGCGTGCCGGGTGGTCGCCGTCGATTACCGGCTGGCGCCCGAGCACCGCTTCCCCGCCGCGGTGGACGACGCGGCGGCGGCCCTCGCCTGGGTGGCCGCGAACGCGGCGGCGCTCCGCATCGACCCCGCCCGGCTCGCGGTGGGCGGCGACAGCGCCGGGGGCAACCTCGCCGCCGTGCTCGCCCTCATGGGGCGGGACGGCACCGCGCCGGCGACGGCGTGCCAGGTGCTGCTTTACCCGGCGGTGGATTTCGCCATGGACACCAGCTCCTACGCCGGGATCACCAAGGGCGTGCCACTCACCGCGGCGACCATGCGGTGGTTCGTGGACCACTACGCCCCCGATCCCACGCAGCGGCTGGACTGGCGCGCTTCGCCCTTGAGGGCGGAACGGCTGGCGGGCACGCCGCCGGCCCTGGTGCTGACGGTCGCGCACGACCCGCTGGCCGACGAGGGCCGCGCCTACGCCGCGCGGCTGGAAGCCGAGGGCGTGCGCGTCGCCGCCCTGCACCTGTCCGACCAGATCCACGGCATGCTGACCATGGGCCGGGTGATCGCCGCCGCTGACCCGGCGCTGCGTTGCGCGGCGGACACGCTGCGCGACGCCTGGCGCCTCGCATGATCGGCCCGGATCGGGCCAAGCGTGCTTGAACCGCCTGGCCGGCGGCGATAGCATTCCTGCAATGCGTCGTGCGGGTGCCTTTCGGGCCTGCGCCAAAAGGGAGGGGATCGTGCGGCATTCCGCCGGGGCGGCACGCCCGCCCATCCCAGCCCCTCCTGACGGATTGCAGCCGCGTGCCGCCCATCCGGCAGCACCGTCAGCACCAGCCCGAGCAACTACCACCCGATCCGGCACTTGCAGCTTCAGCGATGGAACGGCACGCGGTGGGAGCGGTTCGGCAGCGTGATCGAGGGCGCCGGCGCCTGACCCTGCGGTGCCTCGCCGCTGGCGCTGCGCGTCACTCGGCGGCGGCCGCCTGCTGGCGCCGGATCAGGCGGAAACCCTCGTAGCCGTTCGCCGCCACCGCGTCGCAGGTGTCCCGGTACGTCCCGACCCCGCCGATATAGGGCATGAACACCCGCGGCTTGCCCTCGATATTGGCGCCCATGTACCAGGAATTAGCCTGGGGGTAGAGCGTCCGGTGGGCGACCTCGTTGCCATGGGCGACCCAGGCCTGCTCCGCCTCCGCGGTCGCCTCCATGCAGGCGATCCCGTGCGCGCGGAGGTATGCCAGGCAATCCGCGATCCAGTCCACGTGCTGCTCGATGGACACGATCATGTTGCTGAGCACGGAGGGGCTGCCTGGCCCGGTGACCGTGAACAGGTTGGGGAATCCCGCCGTCATCAGGCCAAGGTAGCTGCACGGCCCGTCCGCCCATTTCTGCGCAAGCGTCATGCCGCCCCGGCCGCGGGGATTGGCCTTGAGCAGCGAGCCGGTCATCGCGTCGAAGCCGGTGGCATACACGATGCTGTCAACTGCATGTTCCCCATCCCGCGTGGCGATGCCGCCCGGCGTGATCCTCGTGATCGGCGAGGCCCGTAAGTCCACCAGCGTCACGTTGGAACGGTTGAACGTCTCGTAGTAGCCGGTGTCGGCGCAGATGCGCTTGGTGCCGATGGGATGGCTGGTCGGCAGCAGCTTTTCCGCCACCGCCGGGTCGCGGACGACCGCGCGGATCTGCTGGCGGACGAACTCGGCCGCGGTGTCGTTGGCTTCCTTGCTCAGCGCGAGGTCGGTGTAGGCGCTCATCAGGCTGATGCCGCCGGTCCGCCAGCGAGTTTGATACTCGCGCTCCCGCTCCTCCGCGCTGACCGCGAGGGCGGAGGTTTCGCCGAAGTTGTAGATCACGCCGGACCTCAGCGTGCGCGCCCGCTGGCGGCGCTCGGCGTAGCTGGACTTCCATTCCCGCTCGTACTCCGGCGTCATCGGGCCGTTGCGCGCCGGCACGCTGAAATTCGGGGTGCGCTGGAACACGGTGACGTGGGTCGCCTGCTCGGCGATGACCGGAATCGACTGGATCGCCGAGGACCCGGTGCCGATCACGCCCACCCGCTGCCCGGTGAAGTCCACGCCCTCGTGCGGCCATTGCCCGGTGTGAAAGGACCGCCCGCGGAAGTCGGCGGTGCCTGCGATGTCTGGCACCCGCCCGGCCGACAGGCAGCCCGTCGCCATGATGCAGAACGCCGCCGAAACGCGGTCGCCGCGGTCGGTCTCGATGCGCCAGAGCTTGGTCGCCTCGTCAAAGGCGGCGCTTGTCACCCGCGCGCCGAATTGGATGTCCCGCCGCAGGTCGAAGCGGTCCGCCACGTGATGGGCGTAGGCCAGGATCTCCGGCTGGCCTGCGAACCGCTCGGTCCACCGCCAGTCCTGCTGCAGTTCTTCGGAGAACGAGAACGAATACTGCATGCTTTCCACGTCGCAGCGCGCGCCGGGGTAGCGGTTCCAGTACCAGGTGCCGCCCACGTCCTCCCCGGCCTCGAACACCCGGGCAGACAGGCCCAGCCCGCGCAGCCGGTGCAGCATGTACAGCCCGGCGAACCCGGCGCCGACCACCACTGCGTCAAACGGGCCGGCCGCGCCGGGGCTTTGGGCCGTGGTTCCCTGCGTTGCCTCGGACATGCCGCCCCTCCTGGCCTGCTGCGTTGTGGCTCAGGACTGGACCCATGCACCGCGCCCCTGTCAAGCGTGCCCCGCGGCGGGTGATGTCTCAGTTTGAATTTCAATTTCAGACCCAGAACGGCGCTGCACCAACTCTTTTCCCTGAATGATTTGAAGGTGCCGCATTCAATCCGTTGGCATGGCCAGCCCATCACAGCAGGCGTTGAGAAATTGCTGGACGAGGCGCATGCGGCTGTGATCGATCCGACATCGCAAAACGCGACCTTCTCGTTCCTGCATGAGCAATCCAACGGCAGCAAGCTGACTCAAGTGGTGTGACAAAGTGGATTTCGGTATGTCGAGATGCACCTGGATATCGCCTACCCGGCAGCCTTCATCTCCCACTTTTACGAGATACTCGAAAATCTGCAGCCGGTGAGGGTGACCGAGTTCAGCAAGGCAACGAGCCGCTTCGCTGAACCCAAGCGGCACAGCCGTTTGGTCCAACTTCAGCCACACCCTTGTAAAGAAGGTCGCACATGGCTGATTGCGGTGGGCCGTTGCCGTCTGATGACGGGCTTGGTTTCTTTAAACAAAACTGTGCCATTGTCGCCGATCTGACTGCGCCGCAAGCCGATATCTTTCAACAGACAGTCGTTGAAGCTCAGAAGTTCGTGGGCCGATGCCCGTCGCTCGCAATCCCGTTGAACGAATTGGATAAGGCCGAGGAGGAGCTTGACCACGTTGACCTCCATGGTTCTAATGTTTTAGAAACTAGGAATCATTTTCGTGAACGTCAAGA
>CAXSEX010000037.1:0-17736 GCA_964236415.1 uncultured Acetobacteraceae bacterium
TATTCAGCAAACCTTACGCGGGCAGGCCGCCACCCACCCAGGTTGAGCAAATACGTTTCCATCTCGTAGCCGCCGACGAAGCCGCGCTTCGGGTCGTTCCGGGACTCGTCGCGGATGATGCCGGCCATGGTGGTGCCGCGATACATGTGCACCGGTTTCTCGAAGATGCCGTACACGTTGCCGGTCATGTGCCGCATGTAGTTGCGCCCGACCTGGCCCCTGCTGTTGGCCAGGCCGTCCGGGAACAGGCTGGACGCGTTGTTGAGCAGCAGGCGCGGGCTTTCGATGGAGTTGCCGGCGACCGCGACCACACGCGCCTTTTGCCGGTGCATCGCGCCGTCCGGGCTGGCATACACGACGCCCGTGACCTTGCCGCCCGCGTCGTGCTCGATCTTCACGACGTGGCTGTTCGGCCGCACCTCCAGGTTGCCGGTGTCCTCGCCTTTGGGGATCTCGGTGTACAGCGTGGACCACTTGGCGCCGGACTTGCAGCCCTGGAAGCAGAAGCCGATCTGCTGGCACGAGCCGCGTCCGTCGCGCGGCTGGCTGTTGATCGCCATGCGGCCGGTGTGCACCTGCGTGTAGCCGATCTTCCGGGCGCCCGCCTCCATGACGCGGAAGTTGTTGTTGCCGGGCAGCCCGGGGATGCCGTTGGTGCGGGTGACGCCCATCTTGTCCTCGGCTTTCGCGTAGTAGGGCGCGAGTTCGGCGAGGCTGATCGGCCAGTCCAGCAGGTTGGCGCCGGGCAGGTCGCCATAGGTGCTGCGGACCTTGAACTCGTGCTCCTCAAACCGCAGGCTGGCGCCGGCCCAGTGCACGGTGGAGCCGCCGACCGCTTTCACGACCCAGGCCGGCAGGTTCGGGAAGTCCTTGGCCACGCGCCAGGTGCCGGAGGTCGTCCGCATGTCCTTCCAGGCGAGCTGGGCGAAGCTCGTTCACTCGTCGTTGACGAAGTCCGCGGATTCGTAGCGGTCCCCGGCTTCCAGGATCACTACCTTGACGCCCTTCTGCGCCAGCTCGTTGCTGAGGGTGCCGCCGCCGGCGCCGGAGCCGACGATGACGACGAGGCTGTCGTCGTTCAGGTCGAATTGTGCCATTGCGCGTCTCCCCTCAGACCGTCGGCAGCCAGTTGATGTCGTCGAAGCCGCGGGCCAGGTAGCCCCCGTACTCGGCGGACGGCCCCTCGTAGCCGAACTTCGGCCAGATCTCCGGCTGGTTGTAGAGCGACACCACCAGGTCCGCCCGCAGGGTCTTGAAGAACTTCGTGTGCTCGATCCCGCGCAGCAGCGCCACCCGGTCGGACTCCCAGGCGACGCCCAGGTAGGGGCTCGCGTGGGTGTCCTGCGCGTCCGCATCGAGGCGGGCGACGCCTTCCGTCACCATCGCCTTCACCGCGTCGTCCTTGCCGGCCTTGGCGTCCCAGGGCGTCACCGCGCGGACGTAGAACACGTCGCCGATGTGGTCGTGCGGGAAGATGTCGCGGGCGGCCTTCACCAGCGTCGCCATCGCGTGCGGGGCGATGGCCTTCGCGTCCTGCGCCCAGGCCGCGCCGGCACTGATGCTGGCGCCCGCAAGGGCGGCGGGCACGGCGACGCTGGTGGTGCGCAGGAAGCCGCGCCGGCTGAACTGCGTGCGGCGGTCGATCTCTCTCATGGACAGGTCCTCCGTTGTTTTTTTGTGTCAGCCAAAGCGCCCGTGCCGCTGCAGCACCTCGATGCTGTAGCCGTCCGGGTCCTTGATGAAGAAGAAGCGCCCGAACAGCGCGCCGTCCCGCTGCATCTCGCGGATCGGGCCGGGCGCCCCGCCGGCGGCCTCCATCTTCGCCCGCGCGCCGTCGAGGTCATCAACCGCGACGGCGAGGTGCCCGTAGCCGTCGCCGAGGTTGTACGGCTCCGTGCGGCCTTGGCTGACCGTCAGCTCAAGCTCGAAGGTGGAGACCGGGTCACGCATGTAGATCAGCGTGAAGCTGTCGAAGGGGTAGCGGTCGACGATTTCGAGGCCCAAGGCGGCGCGGTAGAACGTCACGGCCCGGTCCTCGTCCAGCACGCGGATCATCGAGTGGATCGGCTTGGCCATCAGTGCTGCTCCTTAAGATAGGCAATGATGGACTGGCGTATCTCCGGCTTCGCCTGGCGATAGCCCATGACGCCGCCCTTGATCACCGCTTGCGGGTTGGCGAGGTAGGGGTCGAGATGCGCCTCGTCCCAGGTCCAGTCTGCGTCGGCGAACCCGGCGGAGTACTTGAAGCCCGCCACCGTGCCGGCCTTGCGGCCATAGACGCCCGCAAGGTTCGGACCCTGCCGCACCTCTCCAGGCGTCAGCGAGTGGCAGGTGCCGCATTGGCGGCGGAACAGCGCCGCGCCGTCCGGCGCTTCCGTCTGGGGACCTACCTGCGCATAGGCCGGAACGGCCAGTCCCAGCGCCGCTAGGAAAAGGGGCTTCCGCGTCGTCGCCTCTCTTGGTTGTGTCCAGCGCCTCTTTGGGCCTGTTGACGAGCCTGCCGCCCTTTTGGGCGCCCTCTCAGCAATTAAGTATTAGCATTGCGGGAAGCTTGGCAACATCACCGGGCGCAGCCGCGTGACGACGAGGGACGGCGGGGCCGCGCAGCCGTCATTCGCCGCGGAACATGCGCTCGTTTAGGAGGTAACGCAGGCCACGGCTCCAGGACTCGTCCGTGTTGCCGCGGATATCGACGCTTTCGGCACGCAGAGTCCGCCCCGTGCTGGCCTCCTCCACCACGAGGTTCACGTTCAGGATCAGGTTGCTGACCTTCTGCACCCACCCGTATGCGACTTGCTGGGCGCCGAGTTGGCGCGCCAGGTCCAGCTCGCACCCGTTGCAGCCGCGGATCGAATCCACGCCGGCCAGCCGGTCTCGCACCGGGCTGACATCGACCACCTCGAAATGGTCGCGCAGCCCGCTCTTCAGTTGCTGGTTCAGGCGTTGGAGCCGTGCCAGCTCCTCTGGCGTCGATGGGGCGGGCGACGTGTTGGTTAGGGCGAAATCGAACACCGCGACGGTCGGCAGGGCTTTCGCCATGGCTGGGCTGAAAGGCGCAGCAAGCAGGCATGCCACGAGCAAAGGTTTCATGGTGTTTCAGCCCCCTGGACTTCGCCCTTAAGCTTGGACGGTTTCCATCGTTACCTGGTGGGGTCGGCATTGACAACGGGCTTTCAGGGCGGCATACGCGCAGTCCGTCCTGCACTGCTCATGGTGCCGGGCGACGGCTCCCGGTCGGCCGCGCGGTCAGACAGCACGCCGGCAGGTCCGGGGGCGGCGAGAACGGGCCACGAGCCGGCTGGCTCGCCCGAGCGGGTCCGCCATTCTTGGCCCGGGCGCGGCATCCGCCGGCGCCTGCCGTGGCCAGCGATGGGCCGTTGCGCCATGCTGTTGAGGATCGTGCAGCGCTATGGTCTCTCGGCGTCGCATTTGCCCGGCACCGCCGGCATTGGCCGATGGGGCGTTCTGGCCGGTTCGATGGTGGATGGGCTGGAGTACGGCCGACAGCTTTGCCGCGCGAACACGCCGGAACGCAGATCGTCCCAGAACTCCGCGGCGGCAATGCGCTGGATTGCGGCCTCGGCCGAGGCTTGGGAGCCGTGCAGAAGCAGGATCATGACCGCCAAGGCCATGATGATCGGCGACAGCCGCAGCCTTGAAGGCGGCGGACCGGCCAGCGTGACGAGGGCCATGGCGCTGACCACCCCGACCACGCCGGCCACCAAGACGTCCAGGCCGGTGTGCACGTGCAGCGCCAGGCGGGACAGCCCGATAATGACCGCAAGGCCGGCCGAGATCGGGATCGTCCATCGCCAATCGCCTCCCCGCCGTCGCACGACCAGCCCAAGAAACCCACCAGCCGCCGCCGCCGCGCCGGCAGTGTGTCCGCTCGGACTGTGAAGCCCCTCAACCCAGAGCAAGCCGAAAAGAAGGCAGGCCAGCTTGAGCAGCAGTATGCTGACCCAGGTGCAAGCGAGAACGCCGCTCCAGGCGAGCGCGCCGCGATACCAGCCTGCGGCGCCGAAGCCGACCGCGATCGCGATGGCTGATGGGATCAGCACCGCCTGGTCGGCGAAATCCGTCACGAACGCTGCAACTGTCAAAAGGCGCCGCCTTCCGTTCGGTTGGTCAGGCCGCTGACAGCAAGCGACCTCGACCCATAGCATTGAGCGCCCGCGCCGATGATTCGGTTCAGCCGTCGTGCTGGGCCTATTCGAGTTTGCACGCATTGCGCGACTCCGGCGCCGTTCAGGTCCCGCCCGCCCTTGGCATCGCATCGACAATGCAAGGCGCAGCCCGTGCAAGCTGACCGATTGTCACCCATGCGAGAGGTATCCGCCGCGCAATGCCTTGCCCAGGATGGTGGGCATTTGCCGGGTCATTTCTTGGGCGATCAATTGAGCGCTTTTGCGGCTGTCGACCAGCAGGCCTGCTGCACCACGCAAATCACGGCCTTTGATCGCGTCAGTGAATGCTCGATAATAATAGCAGCGATCCAGCACTGTTTTGTGGCGGTGTATTGCTTTGACAAGAGCCGGGTCTTGCGCGACCTTTGGGTCGGCAAGGAGTTCAGACTCCATCTGCCGAATACGCATCAAATCATGCGAACTCTGCTGCTCGGTGAGAGAACCGGGTTGAATGGCATAGCAATACATCGCCTCAGGCAGCAACCACCAGCGGGCGCCGTTGGTGAGGCAGCGCACATACAGCATGAAGTCTTCGGCAAAACGGTTGCGTTCGTCATAGGCGATCCGCTTCTCGCGCAGAAAACTGGCCCTGAGCAGGGGTTTCAGGAACCCATAACTGACGCGGGGCGTCCTCGGTGAGCCCACGTTGCGTGCGATGAACTCGGCAGTGGTCAGTTCCATTTGTTGAGACAGCAGCGCAGGCGGGATCATCACGGTGCCCACTGTCTGACTGCCGGCATCGCAGAGCAGGATGTTGTCGGCAACCATGTCGGCACCCACTCGGTCCGCCAGATCAAGCAGTTTCGCGAGGCGTTCGGGGAGGTAGCTGTCGTCAGCATCAAGCAGCGCGATCCAGTCGCCTTTGGCTGCCGTGATGCCCCGGTTGCGTGCGGCTGCCGGCCCGGCATTGGCTGGCTGGCGCAGCAGCCTGATGCGCGCGTCCGACTTGGCGGCCTCGGCGACAATAGTGGAGGTTTGATCGCTGGATGCGTCATCAATCACTATGATTTCCAGCCTCAACTCGGTTTGCCGGCCAGCAGAGGCGATCGCCCGTTCAATCGTGGTTTCGGCGTTGAATGCTGGGATGACGACCGAGACCTGAACTGTTCCAACCTCTTGCCCAACCGTTGAGGTTTGAGAGAAGCCGGGCGGATCTGCATGCAGTTCTGAATGAGGGTCCCAACTTCGAGGAATCAAAGGGCAGCCTCCTTGTCCAAAGGATAGGAAACGCTGCGTAACTCGGGCAGCCCACCGAAAACTGCAAATATCGCAATCAAATCTCTGGGAGCCTGGTGCGCGTCTAAAACTTTTAGTTGTCCGGCGAAGAGGATCGACACTCAGCATGGAATATGTGTAACCAATTTTGACATCGTCTAATCATAAATTCAACTCTCAAATTTATATTAATTTGTATTATAAATACTATTTATTTAGAGTATTTAAGAAGTCATTGATAGTCATTCTACATGTATTTATGCAAGCAGCTTGTTAACTAAGATGCAAATGGCATATTGTAAGATTATTGAGAATAAAATTAAATTTGCTGAATGTTACGATGCCTTTGATACTGATAATCCGCCTGTTTTCCCGCGGCTCAGAACGAAAAATTGGCTTCAGTCACGTCCATCCTCACGCGCCCACTTTCGAACGATTGGCGGCAACGGGTCAGTGCCCATGTCAAGAATGTCATGCAGCAACGGTGCCATCCGCCATTGTCCACGCGCAAGCCTCTGAAGCCCACGTATTGAGAACAACTCCTGCCAGGGATAATAGCCCACGTTGCCCAGGGTTGCTGGTTGCTCGCTTGCGATGGGCAGGCCCGGTCGCACGAAATCCAAGCCGCTGAGGCGCGCCGCCGACATGCGGTTGAAGAACCTGGGATTGCATTCAAGCATCTTCATCCGGCACGCCTGATCGTCGTAGCGCGCATCGAAGTTCGCCACGCCGGAGAAGCCGGTCGCGGTGACGATCCTTTGTGTCATCTCAAACAGATCGTCACGCGGCCGGAACTCAGTCGCGAGGAACCGCCCGACTCCGTAGCCCGCGTCGAGCTGGCTTGGGCAAACCCAGGACACCCAATGCTTGATAGCGCCATCTTGGGCGAAAACGCTTATCGCCCAATCGGTCCCCTCGATGTACTCCTGAATAATGACCGGGTGATCGTGATCGACCCGGCTTCTCTTCCATCCCTCCGCCTCCGTCCGGTCCCGGAAGATGGAGATGCCCCGTTGCCCGTAGGAATCCACTGGCTTGACGATGACGGGATAGCCCAATTCGCACTCCATGGCTCCCACATCGAGTTCGGCCCGGCATCTGACGGAAAGCGACTTCGGAACTGCAACACCAGCGGTTTCGCACAGCTTGTAAAACAGCCATTTGTCGTTGAGCGTGGCCAGCGTGCCGGCGTCTGCCATGGGGAACACCGGCGCGAGCAACCGTTCCCTGATCTTCGACAGAAATGCCAGGCTCTCAACGTCGCTCGCGATGACGCTGTCCAAGCCGACTTGCCGATGCAGGTCATTGATGATGTCCAACACCTGGCCCGGGTCAGCCGAGCTGAGATCCTGCGCGGCATGCACTACCTTGCAGCGGCGCGAATAGCTGAGCGATGCGGCCCGTCGGTCATGCACGAGATAAACCCGCGCGTTTACGGCTTTGAGAGACCGCAAGATGTTGTATCCCGTCCGCCCGAAATGGCAGATCAGCACGACATTCAGCCGCTTCGGACGCCGGCTTCGGATCGCGCTCGCCGGCTCGCGGAACGGCTCAAGCCGCCTATCGCTCAGCAACCCCCGCGCAAGGGAGTGGTCAGCAGCAATCGTCCCGTCCTCACGGAGTTGCTTTATGGAGCGTGGTTGCATGGTATTCAAACCGCTTTGAAGAGGGTGAAAGGGTCGGCTAATGCAGCGACAACGCTTCAATAAAGCATTGAGCATGCATTCCACGCCGCAGAAAACCGTATAAGCGTCTTCAGCTTGATCACTGCAGTCACCTACAACGAATACAGTTCATAAAGCTGTTGAAAACACCTTATCATTTGGTCAAAATCATTTGGTCAAACGTAAAATCTCTTGTTGCCGGCCATTATATTGATTAAGTAACACGCTTTTCAACTGCAAAAAATGTTTTACAAAGAGAGTAAACAAAGCATGTAGTTCCACAATCAATTATGCAAAAACTATTTGGTAATGTCGTCTGGCACCTGATAGCATCAATTTTATAACGAAACTGTAAGAGTCTCCGCGGCGTCCGTCTTGGGCAAAACGATCTAAGTCACCTCTCCAAATGGACTACTCACGCGGGTTGGCGTGCAGGTCTGGTTTCTGCGGCGGCTCAACCCGTGCAGAAGGAGACCTAAACATTTTTCCGCTTGGATCCGTTCCGGGTCCAGTCATCCAGCGCCTGATAACGGTTTCAGGCAGCTTAGGCTGGATTGCCTTGCAGCAGGACGGCGGCAATCGCCTCCCTGACTGCCGCGTCGAAGCGGCCTGGCAAGCCTTCCGATTGCTTCAGCAGGGTCGCCACCAGCCTGGCTGCCGAGCGCGAGCCACAGGCCGGGCTTACCCGATGGCGGAACAGCTCCCATGCGTTCTCCTTCGATACTGCCGGAAGGGACAGGCATGTCGGGGGCTCGCGCAGCCAAGCCGCAGCGGGACCACCCGGGCAAATCCAAGGTTCTGAGCGTCCGACAAAAACCCATTGAGTCGGCGCGGCGCTGCCGGGCATGCGGTTGAGCAGTTTAAGGCAGGTAAAGCTTTCCGGCGGTTTAGACTCCCCCTGATCCATCACCAAGACGAGGCGGCACTCGCGGTGCCGGCGCCGATTGGGCCGCTGTCGATCTGAAGCAAACAGCACGCTGAACGCCTCTTCGATCCCGCCTCCCTCATCATCGAACCGAAGCACCTGCCGCTCCGGCTTGGCAAGGCAGGAGAGCGCCGCCGCAAGGACGGTCGTCTTTCCAAGGCCTGCCGCTCCCGTCAGCACGACGCACGGCGACGTGCCCAGCAACGCAGCGAGCGGGGCATCATGGACCTTGGCCTGCGTGCCAGTCAGCCGAACGTCCAAAGCGGCGTTGCCCGCCGGGTCGAGCGGTCGGCTCCGCAACAGGCGACTTGGCGACAGGTTGAACACGACGGCTCCCTTCGCCAGAAAGTTGAGATCCCAGGATACGCTCGTTCAAACGGCTAAACACACGAGCCTCCGCAACGACCGGCAACACCGTCCCGTGCAAGCCCGCGTGAGCGCAGGGAACCCTAGGCTTCAACCAACTTCCCGGGCAGCGCCACCTCAGCCGGCTTCTCTGGCTGACGCTTTCGGTCCAGGCGCTCACCCACTGCAAGCGCGATGCCGCCAATCCATGTCCTTGCGCCCACATAGGACGCAAGGTCGGTTTGCGCGGTCGCGAACTTGAATTTGTACTGCTCTTCGCCGCAAAGGAAATCAACCTCCGTCATCCCATGGTCGAACGCCCAGGTGAGATACTCCACCATGACCAGCGTTCCCGGCGAGGCACGGTCAAACGCCGGGTCATAGGCTGCGAAGAACGCCTGCATGCGCGTGCCGCTCACGATGTTCAGCGATCCCGCAACAAGGGTGTCGCCGCAGTGGATGCTGAAGACCTGGAGAGCTTTCTGCCGGGCAAGTTCCTTGGTCAAAGCCTGCAGGACGAGTGCGTCGTTGTCCAGGATCTCGTTTTTCTGCCCCGTGCTGACCAGCCATTCCTGCTTAAGGGCAATCATGCGTTCGAGCACGGCGTCCGCGCCCTGTCCGGCCTCGCTGACCCGCACGGACACCGAACCCGTCTCGCCCAGGATGCGCATGCCGCGGGTGTGATTGTTCCGGGCCTTCTTATTAAGAGATCGAAACCAGTCGTGGCCGCTGGTCCCGCCACTGCCGACCTGCAGGCTTCTCGCGGACCGATGGCTTGGCTTCAAGCGCATCGACCGCGACCAGCCGGTGAACAGGGTGCCCACGGCGGCATCTGGGCGAACATGGCTTAGGTAGGCCACATCAAACCCGGCCGAGGCCACCACGGCCGCCCACACCTCCTCAAGCGCCTGCCACCCGGCGCTCGGGTCCGGATCGACGATTGCGTCGCAATAATCGCTGCAATCCTTTGCCGCCCATTCCAGCACGCGGACGCCGCGGTGCCGGCGGGTGATGAACGGCATCGCCGCCAGAAGCTGGCCGTCGGCCCAGCGCAGGCCGACGCAGAGACGGGACCGGTCGCCGGCTCGCCGTGACCCGAACCAGGCCATGATCCAGCCATGGCTTTGAAACACGCTCTGGCTGCTGCGGCCCCACAGCGCGTCCCAGGCTGGGCCGACCTCCGCCAGACGGTCGGGATTGGTGACGATCTCGGTCTGCATGGTCATGTGACATGATCCCTTTGGCGAGAAATGGTTCCAAGCTGGGCAGTGTCGAGCTGAACCGGGGCGGCTGCATGCGGCTGCGCTTCGGCACGTTCCCGGCGCAGAAGCCGGCCAATGTTCCATAGCGGCAGGACATAAAGCCCAAAGGTGGATTGGTATTCCTTGCTCTCGGAACCCAAGCCAAAAGAAAAACTCTCGTTTGGCTCCGGCACGTGCAGAGTGCCGAATATCCTGTCCCAGACCGAAAGCATTAGTCCGAAGTTCTTATCGAAATGCTTTGGGTTGGTGCTGTGATGCAGCTGGTGGTAGTGCGGGCACAAAATGATTTGATTCACCAAGGGCCCAAATGAAATTTTCAGATGGGTGTGCCTGACGAAATCCATCATGATGATATTCCGCAGCACATAAACATTGATGCCCAGGATGGTGAGTTCGACAGGGTCGAATGCGAAAAACAGCCAAAATCCGTACACAGGCCCGGTGATCAGCCCATCCCAAACTCGGTTCATCACATCGTCAATTGGATGGATCCGGTCTTTGGTGGTGCCGACCATCACCTCGGCCGAGTGATGCACCTTGTGCAGCTCCCACAGCACGGGAATCCGATGCTGGAGATTGTGATACAGGTAGTAGGATATGTCATAGGCCAGCAGCATCATAATAGTAAACAAAACGGAAAATGCAACGTTTTGTTCGTCCGATGTGTGCCGCACGTCGCCGAACACCGCCGCCAAGGCGGCGTGACTAGCGTAGCCGCATGCAATGGTGATAGATGCACCGGTGGGCACGAACACCAGCAGCATCAGGAATTTCCGTGAAATCCAAAACAGGAAATCGGCTCGTGCGGAAGCATGCGTCAGAGTATCAATGGATACCACAAAGCGCATGAAGCCAGACAGCGTTTTCGACTCGTCAGACCGCAAGAATACAATGATGGCGGACGCGATGATTGAAAGCAGCAGGAGAACCGTTGCAAGGCGCGTCGGCCCGTTAAGCCGTTTCGTTATCACGCCTGCCGCAGCCGCAACCAGATCAATCATAGAGTTTGCTTTCAGAGTGCGACCGTTGACACCATGATATCTTTGTACCTCTTGCAGTCGGAAGAGGCCGTTGGATCTACTCGGATTAAGCCTTTGACCTAGACCGTGCGGCTCAAGATCCCTGGGCCAGACTCGGGCTATAACTGCATCGATGTTTCGCCGGAGCTATGATCTTCCGGAGAAAAGCAGCGCTCCGCTTGTCGAGGTAGCAAAGTTCATGTCGAGTATGAAGCAGCTTGCGGCCCAAGTCCTGAAAGGCGATGAGGAAAACCGCATCCATGCCTTGACCTCCGCGAGCCTTCCGGATGTCGGCCGTTCCCTGGACGAGCCTTGGGGAAAGCAGGCGCGCAAGCCCTCAGGGCGTGCCGAAAAGCGTGGCGGGTGGCGGGGTTCGCAAGTCGGCAGCAAGCCCGATGCCGCACCTGGCGAGCGCCGTCCAGACTTGACCATCTGCCGGGATTTTGGTTTCGGAACCATTAGGGCAGTCCTGCGCCGCCGTTTGGCACCGCAATGCCAGATCCTGCTGTGCCTCGACGAGATGCCGCCAAGCCTGCGCATGGTGCACCGAGTCGTTCTGGCCGGCGTCGATGCGGTGCTGGTGCATTCCGACGCGCTGGCCCGTGCAATCCATGCGTTCGGCGTGCCGGCATCGCGGATCGTGCTTTCCGGCAGCCGAAACGACCTCGCGTTGTTCAATCGCCTGGCGCGGTCGCGGACGCGCGGCAGCCTGCAGATCGTTCACGTCGGCGATCTGGAGCCGGAAGCCGGCGTGGCCGATTTCCTGCTCTGCGTCGCCGCCTGGGCTGAACGGAATCCGCAACGCCGCATTGACGTTCGGTGGTGCGGCGAGGGCTGCCTTCGCGGCGTGCTGGAAGCGCAGCCGTTGCCGCCCAACGTCCGGCAGTTGTTTCCGGGCCGGCTCGCGCGGACGGAGCTGGCGGCAACGTTTCTCGATTGTGACATGCTCGCTTTGCCGGCCCTGGCCGACCCTTGGGACGACGTGGTGCCGGAAGCCTTGACAGCGCAGTTGCCAGTGCTGGGCAGCATGCAATCCCGGGCCGTCGCCGACTCGGTCGTCCACGGCATGACCGGCTGGGTATTTGATCCGTTCGAGAACGGGGCGATGGCCCGCACCGTTGAGCAGGCGCTGAACGCCTTTCCCGACGAGCTTGACCGGATGCGCGCCTGCGCCGCCGGGTGGCCCAAGCCGTCGCCGCCCAATTTGAACGAACGCATCTGGCGTGCCATGCGGCTGAAAGGCGCTGGCCCGGACTTTGATCCGGCGTCGCTTGGATTGGCGCTCTAGCATGTCGAACATCAGACTGAACGGGCCTGGAGACATGCTGGCTAGTCCCACCTTGCCACTTGCCGCGCAGGCCTGGACTCAAGCCAAGGCAGGCGCCCGCGCATCGTCCTCAATCGCCGATCCCTTGCGGCTTCTTGTGGACGGCATGTGGGTGGCTGACGCACTGGTTGTGCTGGTCGCGGCGGCGGTCGCCAACCTTCTGCGGCAAGGGTTCACCCCGATCCCGCTTGAGGTGTTCTCCACGGCCCTGCTTGCCGCAGTGCTCACGGTCAATGCGATGCACATGTCGGGCGCGTATGGCGGGGCGTTAAGCGAAGCGTTTGCCGCCCAGGCCGGAAAGGCCGTGCGGGCCTGGACGTTCGTCTTCGCCATCCTGCTGATCCTCGGCTATCTCACCAAGACGTCCGAGATTTACTCCCGGCTTTGGATCGTAAGCTGGTATGGCTTGTCGCTCTGCGGCTTCGCCTCGCTTCGCGCTTGGAGCATTTCACAGACCAAGCGGTGGCGGCGCCAGGGCCGTCTGGCGCGGACGGTGGCCATCGTCGAACTGGGTGAAGATGGGAGGGGGAGGGGACTGGTCCGCCGCCTGCAAGCCTCCAGCCCCGGCGAGTTCCATCTTGTCGGCCTGTTCTCCGAGGAGCGCACGGCCTCGCAGCGCAATGGCATCCAGGATCTCGTCGCCCTTGCGCAGCTGTTCCGAATTGACGAGGTTCTGGTGGTCGTCTCCGGCCAAGGCGGCACCAAGCTGTCCGGCGCCCTCCGCAGGCTCGGCACCATTCCAACGAACGTGCGGATTTGCCCTTGGGTCGCCGAGTTGGGCCTGCCGGTCCGGGATGTCGGCCTATTCATGCAAAGCGCCGTGCTGACCGTTTACCGTCGTCCGTTCACGAGTTGGAGCCGAATCGTCAAGCGGGCGGAGGACGTCATCCTTGGAACGGTGGCGACTGCGCTGCTCGCGCCGGTGATGCTGCTGATCGCAGCCGCGGTGAAGCTTGACAGCCCCGGGCCGGCGCTGTTCCGCCAGCAGCGTCTCGGTTTCAACAACAATGTCATCACGGTTTTCAAATTCCGCACGATGAAGCACCGTTTCGTGCCCGAGGCCGGGACGCCGCAGGCACAGCGTGGCGACCCCCGGGTGACCCGCCTTGGCCGCATCCTCCGACGCACAAGCCTGGACGAGTTGCCGCAGCTTCTCAACGTGCTGAGCGGCGCCATGTCGCTCGTCGGCCCGCGCCCGCATGCCCTGGCCCACAATGAGCAGTATGCGGAGCTGATCGACGACTACCTGGGCCGCCACCGCGTGCAGCCGGGCATCACCGGTTGGGCGCAGGTCAACGGCCTGCGTGGAGAAACCGACACGCTCGACAAGATGCAACGGCGCGTCGAGTTCGACCTGACCTACATCGACAACTGGTCCATTCTTATGGATCTCAAGATCATGGTGCTGACCGCGCTGTCGCTGGTTTTCGACCGCGACGTTTATTGATCGTTACCTTGCGTCGGGGTGGCATGCTAGATCGCAACATGCGTGCGGCACCGAGGTTGCTGGCGGCACAGGGTTGACTCCAACCCCATTCATACCCATTGGCCCCTTTGATCCGGAGCATTCAGGACGGCATCTGTGGGGAGCGATGCTGGGCATGTTGCATAACGGCAGGCCTGGTAATGCAGCGCCGATGCGTGACGCCTGGCGCAGGCTCGCCCTTGGCTACTTCACCCAAAGCGCAATCGTTGCCCGATGCCGAGGCGGCGCCCCTTCTCCAGCATCGCATGACCCAGCGCGATGTCGGACAAGGACAGGCCACGATGCCAGAACAGGATCGTTTCCTTGTCACTCTCCCGCCCGGGTTTCAGCCCGGCGACAATCTCGCCCATCTCGGCGTGCAGCGCCTGCCGGGTCAGCTTGCCCGCGTCCACGTGCTGCCGCAACGCGCCGTAAGGGCCTGCGCCCACCTGTCCCCAATCATCGACCACCAACTTGGCCATGATGTCGGTCAACGACAGCTCCAACGCGCTCATCGTGCCGTAAGGCATCACCAAAGCGCCGGGCTTGATCCACTCCGTCCTCAGCAGCGGCGCCGGCTCAAGCAAGCGGGACGCCTCGACCACGATGTCCGCACCGACGACCGTGTCCTGCCAGGTCCCGCATTCGCGCACGGGCTTGCCAAGGTCCTGGCGCAGCCGCTCGGCAAATGCGCGCTGGCTCTCCGGGCGGCGTGAGTGGACGCGGATCTCGTCAAACTCAAACAGGCTGTCCAGCAGCCTGACATTCCAGTACGCCGTGCCTCGCGCGCCGATGTGGCCCAGCACCTTGGAGTCCTTGCGCGCCAGGTACTTCGCCCCGATCGCCGTGACCGCGCCGGTGCGCATGTCGGTGATGCCGCCCGCATCCAGAATCGCCTGCGGCTTGCCGGTTTTCGGATCGAACAGGGCCAGGATCGCCATTTCCGACGGCAACCCGTGCTCGTAGTTGTAAACGAAATCGCTCACCACCTTCACGCCGGCCCGCTGCACGTCCCCGCCGATGGCGCCGCGCAGCACGTTGAAGTGGCCGTCCACCGCCGGGTCAGGCTTCAGGTGCATGCGCGGCTCGATCACCGCCTGTTTGCGGCCCTGCGCGGCCAGGCTGCTCTCGATGGCGCCGAGGATGTCCTCATTGGTCATCTGCAGCGCCGCGATGTCGGGGCCATTGAGGAAGTCAACGTAGATGTGGTGCATTGGCAGCTCCCAACCCGGCCCGGTCTGATGACGGCCTCACGACCATGTCGGGCACCATGCCTCGCCAACCTCGCCATGGCGAGAACCGGCCAGGGCGGTCGCCGCATTTGCTCGGCGATCACGTCGCCTCAGCCCCTATGCGGCCCGCGTCAAGTCTGCTGAAACGGGTGACCACTGGAAAGGTCCCCACGCATGACAAGGCCCGCCGCCGTGCCAACGGTGCAGATCGACAACAACCGATGCCGGGTCGTCGAATGGCGGTTCGCCCCCGGCGCCGCCACAGGGTGGCATACCCATGCCCATGACTACGTCGTCGTGCCCATGATGACCGGGCGACTGCTGCTCGAAGAACCCGGCGGCGTCCAGCGCCATGCGGCGTTGCAGGCCGGGATCAGTTACACGCGCGCAGCCGGGGTCGAGCACGACGTCATCAACGACAACGGCGGTGAGTTCGTCTTCGTCGAAATCGAGATGAAGTGAACCAGGAGACCTGTCGTTTGGCGGAAAGATGATCGGCAAGGATGACACAGCGGGAGGCGACGGAAACAGGGGCGCAGCAGGGATTGCCACACGAGACGCTTTACCTGCCCTTCGAGGCCGGCCCGCATCGCATGCTCATGGGCCTGGTCGCCCGGCATCCGGATGAACTGATCGAGATCGATGAGACTTATCCCGCCGAGATGGCGGAGCGCCGCGCATTGCTGGGCGGCCGGCGCAGCGAGGTGTTCGCGGCGCAGGCCGTCTCGGAACAGGCCAGGCGTGAGGCCCTGGACCGCATCGCGGCCGTGCTGCCGGCGCAAGCGGGTTGCCCGCCTGATGCGCGCCGCCGGGCTGGTGGGCGCGAGCCGCCGCCGGGCCGGGGTGACGACCACGAAACGGGACAAGAAAGCACGTCCGGCGCCGGACCGAGTGGACTGGGACTTCACGGCGAGCACGCCGAACCAGCTTTGGGTCGCAGATATTACGTTCGTGCCCACAGCAGCAGGGTTCTTGTATCTCGCCGTGGTCTTGGACGCCTGGAGCCGCAAGCCAGACGTGGAGCGTCCGTCTGAGATCGTCGGCCGGTCCATGGCGAGCCCCCTGCGGGCCGAGCTGGTGGTTGGTGCGTTGGAGATGGCGTTGGGCCAGCGTCGGCCGCACAACGTGATCCTGCATAGCGACCAGGGAAGCCAATACACGTCTCTGGCGTTCGGCAAACGGTGCAAGGAAGCAGGCGTGCGGCCGTCCATGGGGTCGGTCGGTGACGCCTATGATAATGCCATGTGCGAGAGCTTCTTCGCCACGCTCGAATGCGAACTGCTCGAACGGCGCCGCTTCGCCTCGCAAGCCGAAGCCCGCATGGCCTGCTTCGGCTTTATCGAGGGCTGATACAACTCGGCCCGCCTCCACTCCGCCCTGGGCTACCGCTCGCCCATAGCTTACGAAGCAGCAATGGAGGCAGCTACGACGGAACCGTAATCACCCAAGCTCCCCAATACTCCACGAGAGTGGGTCAACATCAAAATCAACGGCGCCAACGAGATCCACGTGGACCCGGAGCACGACCTGATCGCCTTGGTGCGCTGGATAGATGCTCCGGCGATGGACGGCTTCGTGCAGCGCCTGCTGGCAGCGGGGAGGTAGGGCAGCAGGCATCGTCGGCATGCTCACCGAGTAGGTGGAGGCGGGTCGACCCATGCAGGCATGGAGCGGAGTGGCCGCCCCAGCTTGCACCCAAAGGGAGCACCCGGCCGTGGCGCAAGACGTCCGCCTGGCCGCCCTCAAGGCCGGGTCATGGGCTTCTCGCGTCGGACACCTCCTGCGCCCGACCGTCCGCAATCAACAGGAACCGCGTGCCGACCGCCTCGACGAAGCGGCGGTCGTGGGAAACCAGGACGCAGGTGGCATCATGGGCGAGCAGCTCCGCTTCAAGCTGCTCCTGCCCCGGGATGTCCACATGGTTGGTCGGCTCGTCGAGCAGGTAGAAGTTCGGCTCCGCCAGCCTGAGCGCCAGCAGCCCAAGCCGTGCCTTCTGACCCGGCGAAAGCCGGCCGATGGGCCGGCCCTGCGTTTCCACGCTGAACCCGGCGCCGGCCAGCAGGCCAGTCGCGCGCCCGTCCCCGAAGCCGGGCCGGGCCGAGACGAAGCGGTGCGGCGTTTGGCCGTCCGGCAGGTGGGCCATGCCCTGGTCCGCGTAGCCGAGGATCATGCTGGGGCTGACCTGCAATCCCGGCACCTCCGCCGTGGTGGCCTGGCGCAGCAGGGCCACAAGCTGGGACTTGCCCACCCCGTTGCGGCCCAGCAGCACCAGCCGGTCGCCCTGCCGCACGTCGAGCTTGCCCACGCGGAACAGCAGGCGTCCGTCCGGCGCACAGACCACGGCGTCCCGGAACGCCGCCAGCACCTTGGCGTGGGTGCCGCGATGGGCCAGGCGGATATCGCCGGACCGCTCCGCATGGGCCGGGCGCAAGGTCTGCTCCAGGCGCTCGGCGCGGTCCCGAAGCTGCATGGACTTCTTCTGCAGCAGGTCGCTGCCGCTATTGACGCCGACGTTGCGCAGCTCTCCGGCGTTGCGGCGCAGGCGGTCCACCTCCTTCGCGTCCTTGGCATGCTTCCTGCCCTGTGCCGCGTCATCCTCGGCGAGCAAATGCCGGGCACGCGAGTAGGGATGGGCATAGATGCGGCTCGTGCCGGGGCGCAGGAACAGGGATCGCGTGGTGCAGTTGTCGAGGAAGCTGCGGTCGTGGCTCACGATCAGCATGGGCGTACGGGAGGCAGGGCCGTTGATCCATGTTTCCAGCAAGCCGATCTTCTCGCCGTCCAGGTGGTTGGTCGGCTCGTCCAGCAGCAGCGCGTCGGGCTGGGCGATCCATGCCCGGGCCAGCAGCGCCAGGCGCTGCCACCCGCCGCTCAAGGCCCCGACCGGACGGTCGCGCAGGTCGTCTGGCGTCTCGAACTCGTCCAGCACCGCGCCGGCGCGCCACGCCTCGTGCTCGCGCTCCGCCGGCGGCAGGGCGCGGCGCACGGCCTCGTGCAGGGTCAGGCCCAGCAGGGTGTCCGGCATGTCCTGCTCGACATGGCCGCCGCGCAGGCCGCGGGATAGGACGATGCTGCCCATGTCAGGATCGGCCTGG
>CAXSEX010000038.1:0-3002 GCA_964236415.1 uncultured Acetobacteraceae bacterium
GTTGGTGGCGGCGAGCAGCCCGAGCGAGGACTGGGACAGCTCGGTCACGGTCACCTACGGCCGGCGCGACGGGTTCAACGCCGCCGCGGTGGACGGGGCCTACTCGCCCACCGCGCGCACCCGGGTGTTCGTGCGCTACGCCACGGGGCTGACCACCGACGCGGAGGAGCAGCAGAACCTGCTGGCGACCACCAACGTCGGGCCGACGGGCCTCCTGGTTGACAGCGTGACCGGGGCGCCGGTGTCGTCCGGCAGCGGCGCCTTCGGCACGCAGAACGGGCTGTACCGCCTGCGCCGCTTCTCGATCACCGGGCTGCTGCTGCTGAACCGCGACTCCGTGAGCGTCAGCCTGGCGCAGGATGACCGCCAGAGCGTCAGCACGGTGCCGGCTGGCATCGCGGGCACGGCCGCGCCGGTGACGGGGAGCAACAGCGGCGTGTTCGGCACGCTGTCCTGGGAACACGAGCTGTCGCCGGCCATGACTGGCTCGGCGTCCTTCTCCTACGGCGTGGACGACAACGGCCTGGTGGGCACGGGCGCCTCGGGGTCGCAGCGGACGGTGCAGGCCAGCCTCGGGCTCAACTACGTGTTCACGGAGACATTGACCGGCAACGCGCGCTACCTGTTCACCGACCGCTCGGGCGGGGTGGGACAGGCGGCCAGCCCACTCGGCTACAGCCAGACCGGGCAGAACCTGACCGAGAACCTGCTGCTTGTCGGCCTGCGGAAAAGCTTTTAAAGCACCGTGCCGTGTACGAAACATTCTACAACCTGTCCGCGATGCCGTTCCAGCTCACGCCGGACAGCCGCTTCTTCTTCGGCAGCACCGGCCACAGCAGGGCCATCGCCCACCTGAACTACGGCCTGGCGCAAAGCGAGGGCTTCATCGTCATCACCGGCGAGGTCGGCGCCGGCAAGACCACCCTGGTGGAGTGGCTGCGCTCGCAGATGGACCCGGCCGTTTTCACCATCGCCCGCGTCAACACCACGCAGGTGTCGGAGGATGACCTGTTCCGCCTGGCGATGGCTGGGTTCGGCCTCATGGGGGATGGGGGCAAGGCGGCGCTGCTGCAGCGGTTCCAGAACGTGCTGCGGGAGCACGGGGCGACCGGCCGCCGCTGCCTCTTGATCGTGGACGAGGCGCAGAACCTGTCCTTTCCGGCGCTGGAAGAGCTGCGCATGCTGTCCAACCTCACGGTGGAGGGCCGCACGTCGCTGCAAACGGTGCTGCTGGGCCAGCCGCAGTTCCGCCGCATGCTGGCCAGCCCCAACCTCGACCAGCTCCGCCAGCGGGTGCTGACCTCCTACCACCTGGGGCCGCTCAGCCAGGCGGAGACCCGGGCCTACATCGAGCACCGACTCCACGCCGTCGGCTGGGCCGGCGACCCGCATTGGGACGAGGCGGCGTTCGAGGCGGTGTTCACCCACACCGGCGGCATCCCGCGCCGCATCAACCGCCTGTGCTCCCGCGTGCTGCTGTACGGCGTGCTGGAGGAGGCGCACGACGTCACCGGCGACGTGGTGGACGCGACGGCCTTGGAGCTGGCGCACGACCTGGAAGGCCTGGAGGCGGGCGGGCCGGCGCAGCCGGGCGTTGCGAACGGCGCGGCGGCGCAGCCGGGCGCCGCCCTGTCCCACGCCGACCTGCTGGGCCGCATCGAGGCGCTGGAGCAGCAGATGGCGGCGCGCGAGCAGGTGTTCCGCCGGCTGGCCCGGATGCTCGGGACGGACGGCTGATGGCGCCGGCGCACGTTCCGGTCAGCGCGGTACCGATCAACGCGATGACCGTCGATGTGGAAGACTATTTCCAGGTGCAGGCCTTTGCCGGCGTGATCGACCGGGCAAGCTGGGACACGTTTCCCTGCCGGGTGGAGGCGAACACCGACCGCATCCTGCAGCAGTTCGAGGAGGCGGGGGTGGCCGCCACCTTCTTCACCCTGGGCTGGGTCGCCGACCGCTACCCCGGCGTGGTGCGCCGCATCGTGGCGGCCGGGCACGAGCTGGCGAGCCACGGCTACGGCCACGCCCGGGCCGACAGCCAGACCCCGGCGGCGTTCCGGGAGGATGTGCGCCGGGCGCGCGGCGTGCTGCAGGACCTGGGCGGCGTGCCGGTCGCGGGCTACCGCGCGCCCACCTTCTCCATTGGGCCACGCAACCTGTGGGCGTTCGACGTGCTGGCGGAGGAGGGCCATGCCTACAGCTCCAGCGTGTTCCCCGTGCGGCACGACCTGTACGGCGCGCCAAACGCGCCGCGCTTCCCGCACCGCCCGATGGGCGGATCGCTGGTGGAAATCCCGATGACGGCCGTGCGGCTCGGCGGGCGCAACCTGCCCTGCGCGGGCGGCGGCTGGTTCCGGCTGACGCCCTACCCCCTGTTCCGCGCCCTGCTGCGCCGCTTCAACCGCTTGGAGGGGGCGCCGGGCGTGTTCTACTTCCATCCCTGGGAGATCGACCCCGGCCAGCCCCGCGTCGCCGCGGCGCCCCGCCTGTCCCGCTTCCGCCACCGCGTGAACCTTTCGGCCATGCAGGGCCGCCTGGACCGCCTGCTGCGCGATTTCGCGTGGGACCGGATGGACCGCGTGTTCGCCCACGCCTTGGCCGTTCCCGCCGTCTAGCCCATGCCGATCCGCTGCCGACCGCTCGACGCCGCGACTGCGACCGCTTGGGACGCCTTTGTGGACGCGGTGCCAACCGGCACGTTCTTCCACCGCGCGGCCTGGGCGGAGGTGTTCGCCCGCGCGTTCGGCCATGCGCCGCACTATGCGCTGGCGGAGCGGGACGGCGCCATCGTGGGCGTGCTGCCGCTCGTGCACGTCAAGTCCGTGCTGTTCGGCAACAGCCTGATGTCCAGCCCGTTCTGCGTGTACGGCGGCCCGCTCGCCGCGGATGCGGAGGCCGCGGCCTTCTTGCCGGAGCGAGCGGCCTTGGGCGGCGGGGAGGACGGCACCGGCATCGGTTCGTTGGCCAGCGGGGACGAGACGACTGCCTTGGCACCCTTCTTG
>CAXSEX010000038.1:3012-15690 GCA_964236415.1 uncultured Acetobacteraceae bacterium
CGGAGGCCGCGGCGGCGCTCGATGCCCACGCCGCCGCGCTGATGCGGCGGGTGGGCGCCCAGGCGACGGAATTCCGCTTCCTGCACCCGCTGCCGGAGGGCTGGCTCGCGGACTCCGAGTGGCCCACCCGGTCCGACCTGTATGCCACCTTCCGCAAGCCGATGGCGGCGGATGACCAGGCCAACATGAAGGCGATCCCCCGCAAGCAGCGCGCGGCCGTGCGCAAGGGGATCGAGCGCGGGCTGGTGTCCACGGTCTCTGACGGGGTGGACGGGCTGCACGCCATCTACGCGGAAAGCGTGCGCAACCTGGGCACCCCCGTGTTCGGCCGCCGCTACTTCCGCATCCTGGCCGAGGCGTTCCGCGGACGCATGGACGTGGTCACGGTGCTGGACGCCGGCATGCCGGTCAGCGCGGTGCTGAACTTCTACGACCGCGGCGAGGTGCTGCCCTACTACGGCGGCGGCACCACGGCGGCGCGGGCCAGCCACGCCAACGATTTCATGTATTGGGAGGTCATGCGCCGGGCGGCGGCCAGGGGCTGCCGCTTGTTCGACTTCGGCCGCAGCAAGGCCGGCACGGGTGCGTTCGCCTTCAAGAAGAACTGGGGCTTCGACCCGGCGCCGCTGCGCTACCGCTACCGCCTCGCCCCGGGCGCCGCCATCCCTGACCACAACCCGCTCAACCCGAAGTACCGGCTGTTCATCGCCGCCTGGAAGCGCCTGCCGGTGCCCGTCGCCAACCTGCTCGGCCCGCACATCGTCCGTGGCGTCGGCTGATGCGCGACCTCCTTTTCATCTCGCACCGCATCCCGTATCCGCCCGACAAGGGCGAGAAGATCCGCGGCCTGAACCTGCTGCGGCACCTGTCGCGGTCGTATCGCATCCACCTCGGCTGCCTGGTCGATGAACCCGGCGACATGCAGCACCTTCCGGCGCTGCGCGAATGGTGCGCGGAGGTCGCGGGCTTTCCCATCGGCAAGCGGCGGCAGAAGCTCCGGGCGCTGGCGATGCTGCGGCCGGGCCGGCCCTTGATGCTCGACTACTACGGGCATCCGGGCTTGCGGCGCTGGGTGCAGGACAGCATGGCCCGGCGGCACATGGACATCATCTACATCTACTCCGTCGCCATGGCTCCCTACGTGGAAGACCTGCGGCGCCCCGGCCTGATCCTCGACGCGCAGGACATCGACTCGGAGAAATGGGCCACCTACGCCGGGAAAACGCGGCTCCCCATGCGCGCCGTGTGGTCGCGGGAGGGCCGGACGCTGCTGGCGTACGAGCGCCGGGCCGCAATGCGCTGCGAGTCCACGCTGTTCGTGTCCCAGCAGGAATGCGACCGCTTCGTCGCGCTGGCGCCGGAAACCGCGGGCCGCGTCCATGCGGTCGAGAACGGCGTGGACCTCCACCGCTTCGCGCCGGGGCAGGCGTTCGAGACGCCGTTCCGCGCCGCCGGGCCGCATCTGGTGTTCACCGGCAACATGGACTACTGGCCCAATGCCGACGCGGTGCGCTGGTTTGCGGCCGAAGTCGTGCCGCTGCTCCGGCAGCAGCACCCCACGGCCGAGTTCCATGTCGTCGGCGCCAACCCCGGCCCGGCGGTGCTGCGCCTGGCCGACCAGCCCGGCGTGCGCGTGACCGGCCGGGTGCCGGACGTGCGGCCCTACCTCGCCCATGCCGACGCCTGCGTGGCGCCGCTCCGCATTGCCCGGGGCATCCAGAACAAGGTGCTGGAGGCCATGGCGATGGGCCGCCCGGTCATCGCCTCGCCCCAGGCGTTCGAGGGCGTGCGCGCCGCGGCGGGACGGGACCTGCTGGTCGCGGACGGCGCCGAGTCGATGCGTGGCGCGATTGCGGAGGTGCTGGCCGGCGCGCATCCGGGCCTGGGCGCCGCGGCGCGGGCGGCCATGCTGCAATCCTATGCGTGGCCCAGGACGCTGGCCAAGCTGGACGCGATCCTTTCCACTGTTTCTGCAACGAACATGGTAGCTTCCTCGGCATGAGCGCCACCTCCCTGACCAGCCTGCGGCCGGCGTTCGCCCCCGCTGCCGCCGGGCTTTCGCTGGGCCTCCTCGGCTGGGTCCTGCTGTTCTTGCCGGAATGCGTGGCGGCGGTCGGGGTTTGGCGGGGTTCGGACACCTACGGGCACTGCTTCCTCATCCTCCCTATGGCGGCATACCTCGCCTGGGACCGCCGGGCCGCGTTGGCCGGCTTGGCGCCCCGACCCCTGCCCACCCTGGCGCCGCTCGCGCTGCCGCTCGCGGCCGTCTGGTTCCTGGCCGAGCGGCTGGGCGTCATGGAGGGGCGGCAACTGGCCGCGGTCGCGGCGCTGGAACTGCTGTTCCTGGCGGTGCTGGGCTGGCGCCTGTTCCGCGCCTTGCGGGCGCCGCTGCTGTTCCTGGTGTTCCTCGTGCCGTTCGGCGCCTTTGTCACGCCGGCGCTGCAGCAGTTCACCGCGGGGTTCATCGTCCGGGGGCTGAACGTCCTCGGCATCGCGAACTACGCCACCGACTTCACCATCGAGATTTCCGCAGGCGTGTTCTACGTGGCGGAGGCCTGCGCCGGTCTGCGCTTCCTGATCGCGGCCGTGGCGTTCGGCGCGTTCTACGCCCTGCTGATCTACCGCAGCCCGGGCCGCCGCCTCTTGTTCGTGGCCGCGTCGGTCGTGGTGCCGGTCCTCGCCAACGGGGTCCGCGCGCTGGGCATCGTCGTGCTCGGGGCCATCCTCGGCAGCGCCCAGGCGGCGGCGGCCGACCACATCATCTACGGCTGGGTGTTCTTCTCCCTGGTCATGCTGCTGCTGGTCGCGGGCGGGATGCCGTTCCGCCAGGACCCGCCGAATCCGACGCCATCCGACCTGCCCAGCGTGGTGCCCGCGGAACCCCGGCCGGTTTGGGCCGCCGCCGCGGTTGTCTTCCCCCTGGCCGCCGCACCGGCCGCCGCGATGCTGCTCGCGCAGGAGGTCACGCCGGCCCTGTTCACCGAGGCCCTGGCGTTCGCGGTCCCGCCGGGCTGCACGGCCGACCCCGCGCCGGCGCCCGTTTTGCCGGCGCAGCGTGTCACGACCACCCTGTCCTGCGCGGGGCAGCGGCTGGTCGTGACGGTCGAGGCGTTCCCGCGCCGCTCCACCGCGAACAGCCTGTTGCGGGAACGTCGGCGCATCACCGGCGAGTTCTCCGCCGAGGAAGCGACGGTCGCCGCGTTGCCGGCGGCGCAGGCGGGGAGCGGCGACTGGTCGCTGATCCACACGGTCGGCCCGGCCCGCTCCGTCGCGGTCGCAAGCTGGACCGATGGCGCGCCGGCCCCGGACGGCATGGCAGGCCGCATCCGCCAGGCGCGCGACAGCCTGTTCGGCACCGCCTACGCACCGGTCCTGGTCGCCGCCGCCGTCGAGTCGCCCAAACGGCTCAGCCCCGCCGAGCAGCAACGGGCCGATGCCCTGCTGCGCGGCTTCGTGGACGCGCAAACCGACCTGACCGCACGGGTCGCATCGGCGGCAGAAAGCGCGCAGCAGTAGACGGACGCGATGCCGCGACGGGCGGCATCAGGCGGGCGGCCCGGCCCCGTGCCCATCGAGGATGGGCCGGACGAACTCCGCCAGGTCGCCGCCCCCGAACAGGTATCCGGCGACGCCGGCCGCGGCCGCGGCGGCCATGTCGGTTGCCTGATCGCCAACCAGCACGCACCGCCCGGGGTCGAGGTCCCAGGCGCGCAGCAGGTCCAGGATCATGCCGGGCTGCGGCTTGCGCCAGGAACTGCTGCGCCGGTAAGCCGGCACGGCGGCTTCGGGGTGGAACGGGCAGTAGCGCACGTCGTCGATCGTGCCACCGGAGCGCAGCGCCTCCTCCAGCATCCAGCGGTGCAGGTCCTGCACCGCCGCCTCGTCATACAGGCCGCGCGCCACGCCGGACTGGTTGGTGACGACGAAGACGTGCCAGCCGCGGGCATGGGCCAGGCGGATCGCCGCCTTAGCGCCGGGCATCCACTCGAAGCGGTCCCGCGTGCCGACCCAGCCATGGTCGATGTTGCACACGCCGTCCCGGTCAAGGAACAGCGCAGGCCGGGCCAGCCGCCGGGGCAGCTCGGATTGGGCGCGCTGGAGGTCGGGCGGGATGCCGATATCGATGAACCAGCCCTCGCTTTCCGTCCCGCGCAGCAGGCCGTCGCGGGCCAGGCCCGGCAGGATATCCCGCTCCAGCGAGCACACCGCCGCCGTGCGGTCCACGACCCGGCGGTCCAGCCGGTAGATGCCGCCGTTGATCAGGCCGGGCGAGCCGGCGAAACGCTCCGCGTTTGCGCCGGCGGAACCACCCTGGTTCGCGCCGGGCGTCGGGCGCTCCCGGAACGCGGTGACCCGGTCGCCGTCCAACTCGACCACACCGTAGCGCGAAGCGTCCGGGAGGCGGCGCAGCGCGAGGCGGCCCATCACCCCTGGCTCGGGAACCAGCAGCGGGGCCAGGTCGCAATCGAGCAGCGAGTCCCCGTTCAGCAGCAGGAAGCTGTCGTGCAGATGCTCCCGGGCGTGGTGCAGCGCGCCCCCGGTGCCGGCGCGGACCGGCTCCTCGCTGATTGCAAGCGTCACCGCCCGCGGCAGCCGCTCGCGCAGGTCCTGCAGGCCCGCTTGCAAAACTTCTGACAGGTGGCCGGTGAGCAGCAGCACCTCGGTGATGCCGTAGCGCGCCACCTCCCGCAGCAGCCACGCCAGGAACGGCCGGTCGCCAACGGTCAGCAGCGGCTTCGGGACCGTCGCCGTGACGGGGCCGAGGCGGGTGCCGAGGCCGCCCACCAGGACCGCGCACTGCCGGATCGTCAAAGGCGGGCCTTGCGGACGGGAGCGGAGATTCGCCGGGGCCGGCCCGATGCGGGCATCCGTCCTGTTCCCGTGAAGTGCGAGGCACCTATGCCGAGCAGGACCCAAGCACCGCCACCCTGGCCTGGATGCACCATCACCCGGCGCCGAGCACCCTGAACATCCCAACAAGACCGGCCCAGAGTGCCAGCGACAGCCCGGCGATCAGCGGCACGGCAACCCTCCACGGCCAGGGCCGCGGCCCCTCGGCTGCGGCGTGCAGCCGGCCTCGGTCAGCCCCGTCGCCTGCGACCGGGTTGAGCGAGGCTGGGTTAAGCGGCGCTCGATCATAGGACGGCATGGGGCACCTTCAGCTCAGGTGTACCATCCTACCGCCATTCGTTCAACAAAACCTAACGACGCTGGACGTAGGGACGGCCGCTCACACCACCACAGCCGTTTTGACCAACCGCATCAGCAGGCCCGTGTAGAGGATCACCGGCACCGACGCGGCCAGCACGAACACGCCGATCGTCAGGGTGCGCCGGCCAAGCGACACGGTCTCCCCCAGGAACGACACGCCGCCCACGACCAGGAAGCCCATTGTGCGCAGATCCTCAACCGTGTGGAACGACTGGTCCATCTGCACGAGCAGCAGCGCCAAGCCGATTCCCGCGGCGAAGCCTGCCGCCAGCACGCCGGACACCAGCAGCACCCGCTTGGGCGCGACGGGGTTCTGCGGGACCTGCGGGGGGTCGATGATCTGCACCTTCACCTTGTCCCCGTCCGCTTCCGCCGCGCTTGAGATCCGCATCGATTCGCGGCGGGCCAGCAGGTCGTCGTAGTTCCTGCGCAGCACCTCGTAGTCGCGGTTCACGTTGGCATAGTCCGCCTGCAGCTGCGGCGCGCTCCGCGCGATCTCCTGCAGGCGGTCGCGCTCGCCGGTCGCGTCCTGGATCTGGCGCTGCAAGGAGGCGATCACCGCGTCGTTCTCGATGTTGCGAACCTTGAGCTGCTCGAAGACCGGGTTGGGCACCGAACGGTTGCGCGACCCGCTGCGCGGCGCCGCGCCAGGATCGCTGCCGCCCGTCCCGCCCGGCCGCAACGATGCCACCAGGTTGCGCTGCGCCACCACGTCCGGGCTTTGCTCGGTGTAGCGCAGCCGCAACTCCTGCAGCGTGCGCTCGGCCTCCTGCAGGCGCGACGGGCCGCCGATGCCGCCAGGGCCATCCGCCTCCGTCACGATGAGCTGCGGCGTGGTTGTCAGCTCGTGGGCGAGCGCCTCGCGCCGGGCGATGGCATCCAGCAGTTGCCCTTGCAGCGCGCGGACGTTGCCCTGCTGCGCTTCGAGCCGCGACGCGCCGCCGTCCCCGGCGGGCAGGATATCGACGTACTTGGCGCGGAACTCGGCCCGCTTGCGTTCGGCTTCCTGCAGCTGGCGCTCATACAGGGCGACCTGCGCCGCCAGGAACTTGCCGGCGTTTTCCAGGTCGTTGCGGTTGTTGCCGGTCTTGCTCTCGACGAACGTGGTCAGCATCGTCCGCACCACGTCGAACGCCAGCTTGGGCGACGTGCTGCGGTAGGCGATGGTGAACAGGTTGCGGGTTTGCGGCGTGATCCGGATGTCGGCCGCAAGCTGCGCCACCAGCGACTCGCGGTCGGCCGCGCCTTTCAGGTCCAGCTCAAGGTCGGTCTTGGAGATCAGCTTCTCCAAATTCGGCCGGCTCAGCAGCGTGCGCTGCAAAATGTCGAGCTGGGCGGCCGAGGAGCTATCGACCGCGATGCCGCGCAGCAGCGGCGTCAGCACGACATCGGCATCGACGTAAAGCCGGGCGCTCGCCTCGTAGGTGTTCGGGATGGTGAACGTCACGGCCCAGCCGACCACGCAGACCAGCCAGGAAAAGAACACCGCCGGCCAGCGGTAGCGCCAAGCCGCCGTGATCTGCTTGCGCAGCAGGACCTGCAATGCGTGCATCGGTGCGTGAACTCCAGAGCTTCAGCCGTAAGAGCTTGAGTTGCCTGGCCAGCCGATCAGAACCAGCTTTGCGGAATGATCAGCGTGTCGCCCGGCAGCATCGCGACGTTCTGGTCGATGTCCCCGTCCCGCAGCAGGTCGCTCAGCCGGACCTTGAGGGTCTGCCGCGCCCCGCCCACCTCACGCACGATCACCGAGCTGTTGCCCGCGGCGTAGCGGGTCAGGCCCTTGGTCTGGATCATCACGTCCAGCACCGTCATCTTGTCGCGGTATGGGATGGCCAGCGGCTCCGTCGCTTCCCCGATGACCCGGATCTGCCGGTCCAGCGGACCGACGAACCCGCTGACGATCACCGAAACGTTCGGCTCCTTCACGTATTCCTTGAGCTTTTCCTCGATGTCCTTGGACAGCGCCGTCGGCGTCTTGCCAGCGGCGGCGATGTCGGGGATCAGCGGCAGCGAAATCCGCCCGTCAGGGCGCACGGCGAGGTTCGGCACGCTCAGCTGCGGGGATTGGTAAACGAACACGCTCAGTTGGTCGCCGGGTCCGATCAGATAGGGCGTGCTCTCCGCCAGGCCGGCCGCCGGCCGGCCGGACGACGCTTCCGGGGCGCCTCCCCTATGGCAGCCCGCCAGCGCCGGCACGGCCAGCGCCAGCGCCGCGGCCCAGCGCCACCCCCGCTTCCTGTCCTTGGCCACCATCATCGTCCCGTTTTCGCCCCGATTCCATCCAACCGCCGGGTCAAGCCCGCCCCTGCCGCGCGATGGTAGGCGCGGAAGGAGTTGAACCCCCGGCCTTTGCCATGTGATGGCAACGCTCTGCCACTGAGCTACACGCCTGGATCGCTACGGCAGCGAACTTATGCCACACCCGTGCTGCCAGCCGATATGAAATCGTGCGCGGAGGAGGCGCTTGACGATTCCTAACCCGGGGTCCTTAACCCTGGGCCGCGTGCTCGGGCGGCGCCGGCACGGGCAGCGCCGCCAGCGTCGCCGCCAGGCCGTCGGCCAACGATGTCCGCGCCTTGATGCCGAGGGTCAGCGCCGCGAGCCGCGGCGATCCCAAGGACTGCGCGATGTCGCCGGGGCGCGGCGGCCCGCGGCGGATGACCGGCGTGCGCCGGGTCGCGACGCCGATGGCGTGCGCCAACTCCGCCACCGAAGTTTCCTGCCCCGTGCACACGTTTAGCAGGTAGGCGCCGGGCTGGTCGGCGAGGTGCTGCATCCCGGCGATCAGGTGCTTCACCACGTCGCCCACGAACACGAAGTCCCGGGTCTGCGAGCCGTCCCCATGCACCGTCACCGGCTGGCCCGCCCCGATCGCGTTGGCGAAGATCGAGATGACGCCGCTATACGGCGAGGACGGGTCCTGGCGCGGCCCATACACGTTGAAGAAGCGGAACCCGACCGACGGCACGCCGTGGACCAGCAGGCCCACCCCGGCGTGCAGCTCGCTCCCCAGCTTGTCGGCGCCGTAGGCCGTGCGCGGCGCCGGCACGGCGTCCTCCCGCGCCAGCCCCGTCACGTTGCCGTACACCGCCGCCGACGAGGCGTACACCACCGGCAGGCCGCCCAGCACGCGGGCCGCGTCGTATACCGTGATCGTGCCGCCCAGGTTGACCCGGTGCGTGCCGAGCCAATCCTCGTTCGCCCGCACCACGGACGCCACCGCCGCCAGGTGGAAGCAGCCGGACGCGCCGCGCAGCGCAAGCCGGACCGCGGCAGGGTCGCACACGTCGCCGCGGATCACCTCGCAGCGCGGGTCCAGGTTCTCGATCCGCCCAGTCGAGAAGTCGTCCAGCACGCGCACATGGCACCCGAGGGCCAGCAATGCGTCCGCCAGGTGCGATCCGATGAAGCCGGCGCCGCCGGTGATCGTGTAGATCGTCAATCCCACCTCCGTTGCGCGGCGTGCCGAAATCCAAGGACCGGCCCGTGGCCGCCGGCTGCTTATTCCACCGTGACGCTCTTTGCCAGGTTGCGTGGCTGGTCCACGTCCGTGCCGCGCAGCACGGCGGTGTGGTAGGCCAGCATCTGCGCCGCAATCGCGTGCAGGATGGGGGCCACGAACGGGTCCACCGTCGGCAGATCGATCATCTCCGCCGAGATCGACCGCAGCTTGGCGCAGCCGGCGGCGTCGCTGAACACCACCACCTGCCCGCCGCGCGCCCCGGCCTCCTGCACGTTGGACGCCGTCTTCTCGAACAGCGGGCCGGACGGCGCGATGGCCAGGATCGGCACCTGCCGGTCGATCAGCGCGATGGGGCCGTGCTTCATCTCGCCGGCGGCATAGCCCTCCGCGTGGATGTAGCAGATTTCCTTGAGCTTCAGCGCCGCTTCCAGCGCGATGGCGTGGCAGGCGCCGCGGCCCAGGCACAGCACGTCCCGCGCCTCCGCCATCCGCTCCGCCAGGCGCTGGATCGGGGCGGCGTTCGCCAAGACCTCCCCCGCCTTGGACGGCAGTTCCAGCAGCGCCGCGACCAGGGCCGCTTCCCGCGCCTCGCTGATCGTGCCGCGCGCCCGGGCGGCGCCGACCGCCAGGCACGCCAGCACCGTCAGCTGCGCGGTGAACGCCTTGGTGCTGGCCACGCCGATCTCCGGGCCGGCCACGGTTTCCAGCACCACGTCGCTTTCCCGCGCCATCGTGCTTTCCGGCACGTTCAGCACCGACATCACGTGCTGCCCGGCGCCGCGCAGGAACCGCAGCGCCGCCAGCGTGTCCGCCGTTTCCCCGCTCTGGCTTACCAAGAGGCCCAAGCCCCCCTTCGGCATGGGCGGCGCGCGGTAGCGCAACTCACTGGCGAAGTCGATGTCGGTCGGCAGCCGCGCCAGCTCTTCCATCCAATGGCGGCCGACCAGCCCGGCGTAGTACGTGCTCCCGCACGCGGCGATGGTCATCCGCGGCACCTTTGCCCAATCGAACGGCAAGGAGGGCAGCAGCACGCTTCGGGTGGCCGGGTCCAGCATGCGCGCCAGCGTCTGGCCGATGGCGGCCGGGTGCTCGTGCAGCTCCTTTTCCATGAAATGGCGGTAGCCGTCCTTGCCGACCACGGCGCCGGTCTGCACGGTCAGCCGGATTTCGCGGTTCACCGCCTGCCCGGACGGCCCGAAGAACGCGGCTCCCTCCCGCGTCACCACCGTCCAGTCGCCGTCCTGCATGTAGGCGATGCGCCGGGTCATCGGCGCCAGCGCCAGGCTGTCGCTACCGAGGTACATGGCCGTCTCGCCGAAGCCCACCGCCAGCGGGGCGCCGTGCTGCGCGCCGATCATCAGCTCCGGGTGCCCGGCGAACACCATGGCGAGCGCGTAGGCCCCTTCCAGGCGACCGAACGCCCGCCGCGCCGCTTCCACCGGCTCCAGGCCGCTTTGCAGGTGCAGGTCAACGAGCTGCGCCACGGTTTCCGTGTCGGTCTCCGTTTCGAACACCTGGCCCTGGGCTTCCAACTCGGCGCGCAGCTCCGCGTGGTTCTCGATGATGCCGTTGTGCACCACGCTGACGCGGGGGGTGCCGTGCGGGTGGGCGTTGCGCTGGGTCGGCGCGCCGTGGGTGGCCCAGCGCGTGTGGCCGATGCCGACCACGCCCGGCAGAGGGTCCCGCTCCAATTCCGCGGCGAGGTTGTTGAGCTTGCCCGGCGCCCGCCGCCGCGCGATCCCGCCTGCCAGCAGCGTGGCGATGCCCGCGCTGTCATAGCCGCGGTACTCCAGCCGCCGCAACGCCTCCAGCAGCAGGGGAGCCGCCGGTTCAACGCCGATCACGCCAACAATGCCGCACATGGCTCCCACTCCGATCAATGTAACGGCCGTGTCCGCCCGGGACTCTGGGCTTCACACGGCCAGCGTGCCGAAAAATACGACATCCCAGGCAGAAAAAAGGCAAACAGGCCACATAACCCGGGATGGATTATGCCGCATCCTACCACATTCCCTGCTCATTTCACCATCATAATATAATAATTTTGACATCGGTGCGCTCATGCAAGCCGATTCAGCGTTTCCCGGAGCGCCGTGCCGGCCGACTGCCGCGCCAAGGCCAGCAGTCCCCGGGGGTCGCAGGGGTTGGCCAGCAGCACCCCGATGCGCCGCCGCCGCAGGCCGGACCACGCGGCCTTGTAGGGGTCGTCGCCCCGGCCGAAGTCGATCTCCGCGACGCCCTCCCCCAGCAAATCCTGGATCATGTGGCCGGTCAGCACCGTGCCGGGCGACAGCGGGCGCCAAGCGTCGTCATGGGCCAGCTTCAGCACGGTGGCCGAGCCGCCCGCCACCGTCCAGTCCACCGTCCAATATTGGGCCGCCACCACCTGCGTGCCGGACCACAGGAGGCCCAGCCGCAGCACGCCCGCCGCCGCGGCGCGCGGCAGCAGCGCGGCGGTGAAGCCGGGCGCGGCCTCCTGCGGCTTCCAGCTTCGCCGGTACACGTCCTCGTAGGCCGCCATCGCGCGCTCCAGGCCGTCCTGCGACCGCACCAACTCGATCCGCACCCGGCGGTCGCGCGCGCAGGCGCGGGTCTTGCGGCGGATCGTTTCGCGCAGTCGGCCCGGACGGGCGGCCAGGTAGTCCGGCCAGCCGCAGCCCGCGACCGGCTGGTGCCAGTTGCCGAAATGCTCGAACCGCTGGGCCAGCAGGCCTCCGTCCCGCAAGCCCGCAAGCAGCGGCGTCAGCCCGTGCCATGACGGGTCGAGCGCGTCGAGCACCAGCGTCGGCCAGCGCCGGCAATACGCGCCCAGCGCCGCCCCGGCCCGCCGCACGTCCCGGTCGGCCAGGCCCTGGGCCAGCAGCGGCTGGAACAGGCAGGTATAGACCGTTGACAACCCCTGCACCTGGCGGCCCGGCCCGTGCAGCAACGGCAGCATCGCCGCCGGCCGCCCGTTGTCGCGGCACAGCAGGAACTCGGCGCGGCAGCCCGGCGGCAGCGCGGCCTCCACTGTCGCCTCGAACCACGCGCGGCTCGACTGGAAGCCCGGCCCCGCGGCGAACAGCGCGTCCCATTCCCCGGGCACCTCGTGCAGCTCGGCCGCGGTCACGCTTGGCGTCATCGCCGGGCCGCGTAGTAGGCCAGGCCCACCCATTCGTGCACCGCGAAGAAGCTGGCGATCCAGGCGGATGGGCGCGGCAGGAACTCGCTGGCCCGGAACTTCGGCCAGAGATCCGGGCGGACCGGCGCCGGCACGGCGTCGATGCCGACCCGCCGGAACGCCAGCAGCGAGCGCCGCATGTGCCAGGCGTGGGTCACCAGGTAAACGCGGCCGACGCCCGCGGCGGTGAGCAGGGGCGCGCTGTATGCGGCGTTCTCCCAGGTCGTGGGCGATGCCGCCTCCGTCCAGCGGACGGGAACGTTGAAATCCGCCGTCATGCTTTCGGCCATCAGCGCGCCGACGGTCAGCGGCAGGTCATCGACGACGCCGCCCGTGACCAGGACCGGCAGGCCCGTTTGCCGATGGAGGGCCGCACCCGCGCGCACCCGCTCCAGGCTGAGGCTGCCCAGGCTGGCGCCGGGCGGCTCGGCCAGGCGGTCCACGTCGCCGCCCAGCACGACGATGGCCTGGGGCGGCAGCCCGGCGGGCGCCAGGGGCGGCACGTCGAGCGACGCGAGCAGCGCCATGGACACGACGGGCAAGGACAGCAAGACCAGCGCCGCAAGGGCGAGCAGCGCCAAGGCGCGCCCTGCCCGGCCCCGAAGCAGCAGCGCCAGCAACGCCGCAAGCGCCAGGCTTGCCGGCGGCAGCGCCAGCGCCGAAAGAACCGTGTTGACCGACAAGACGACTCCGGGAGGCGGACGCCCTGTCTGCCCGATTTCGCCAGGCCGCGAAAGTTATAAACTATAAAGTAGGAACTACTGCGGGTTGTGCGTCATCGCGGCATCTGCCTATGCCCTTTTATCCCATGTCCGCCCGCCCGCCCCGGATCTGGAGCTGGTCT
>CAXSEX010000038.1:15700-17553 GCA_964236415.1 uncultured Acetobacteraceae bacterium
CGGGTTGTGCGCCATCGCAGCATCTGCCTATGCCTTTTCCATCCCATGCCCGTCTGCCCGCCCGGGATCGTCCTGTCCCGCCCCAAGCTCGACGCCCCCGGCCTCCTCGCGCTGGGCGCGCGCTGGCGCACCCTGGAAGCCGCGGCCGATCCGTCCCCCTTTCAAGCCTGGACCTGGATCGGCTGCGCCGCCCAGCGGTTCGCCGACCCGCTGCTGGTCGAGGCGCATGACGCCGAGGGCGTCCTTGCCCTCGCCTTGTGGAACCGGCGGCGCTCCTGGCTTGCGGGCGACAGCCTGTGGCTGCACGAAAGCGGCGACCCGGCGCTCGATGCGGTGTTCACCGAGCACAACGACCCCCTGCTGGCCCGGCGCGCGCCGAAGGGCCTGCTGGACGCGATGCTGCGGGCCGCGCTGCAACCGCGGGACGGCCGGGCGCCGCGCCTCGTGCTGTCCGGCGTCGGCGCGGCGACGCGGGACGCGGCCCTGGGGGCCGGCGCCGTCGCGCTGCCCGGCCCTGACCGCGCGGCGCCCTATGCGGACCTTGCCCAGGTCCCGCCGGGCACGGCCTACATCGAGCGGCTCAGCCGCAACACGCGCCAGCAGCTGCGCCGGTCCGACCGCGCCTATGCCGCCGGCGGCGCGCTCCGGATCGAGCGGGCGGCGGATGCCGGGCAGGCCCAGGCATTCCTCGACGCGCTGATCGCGCTGCATGCCGCCACCTGGGCGGCCCGTGGCAAGCCGGGCGCCTTCGCGACCGAGCCGGTGCGGCGGTTCCATCGCTGCCTGATCCAGCGCGGGGCGCCAAACGAGGCCGAGTTGCTGCGGATCACCGCGGGCGGGCGGGTGGTCGGCTACCTCTACAACCTGGTGCGCGGCGGCTGGACGTGCGCGTATCAAAGCGGTTTCGATTATCCCGGCGCCGGGCCGCATGGGAAGCCGGGGCTGACCTGCCATCACTTGGCCATCGAGATGCACCGGGCGCGCGGCGGGACCAGCTACGATTTCCTGGGCGGCGCGGACCGTTACATGCGCAGCCTGTCGAATGCCGAGCGGACGCTGCATTGGCTTTCGCCCGCGCCGGGCCGGCATCCCGCCGCGTTGCTGCATAGGGCAAAATGCCTGATCCGCCGCTGACCCGTGCCCAAAACAACGCCAAATTCGAGATGATATTGGGCGCGGTGCGGGCGGCGCGTCTTCACGCTGGCGTGACAGCATGGCATGCAACCTGCATGGGTGATCCTAACCACACGCTTGGAAAGGGAGAGGGCTAAGCATGGCATTCGTGCGAAATTGGCTGCGCGGCGCGGGCTGCGCGGCCGTGATGGCTGCGGGGGTCCTGTTGGCGCCGGCGGCGCAGGCGCAACCCGCCGCCGGTCCCGTGAAGATCGGCATCCTGCACAGCCTGTCCGGCACCATGGCGATCAGCGAGACGACGCTGAAGGATGTCATGCTGATGCTGATCGACGAGCAGAACAAGAAGGGCGGCGTGCTCGGCCGCAAGCTGGAAGCCGTGGTGGTCGATCCCGCCTCCAACTGGCCGCTGTTCGCGGAAAAGGCGCGCGAGCTGATCACCGTGCAGAAGGTCGCCGCCGTGTTCGGCTGCTGGACCTCCGTGTCGCGCAAGTCGGTGCTGCCGGTGTTCGAGGAAACCGGCAACATCCTGTTCTACCCCGTCCAGTACGAGGGCGAGGAAAGCAGCAAGAACGTGTTCTACACCGGCGCCGCGCCGAACCAGCAGGCGATCCCCGCGGTGGACTACCTGATGGCGGAGGAGAACGTGCAGCGCTGGGTGCTGGCCGGCACCGACTACGTGTATCCGCGCACGACCAACAAGATCCTCGAAGCCTACCTGA
>CAXSEX010000039.1:0-17519 GCA_964236415.1 uncultured Acetobacteraceae bacterium
ATGCCGAGCCGCAGCTTCGGAGCCGGAAGTCCGGGATCAAGGAACAGCTCCATCGGGTCATAACCGGGCTTGCGGTGGATATCGACGGTGCGGGCGTAGTCCGGCGCCTTCGCGTCATCCTCCCACCAATAATAGCTGAACCAGCGGTCCGGCGCCGACAGCGCCACCAGCTCGCCCGACCGGGCATGGTCCAGGCCGTGCGCCCGCTTGCCGTCCCCGTCCAGCACCGCGGCGACGCCGTCGAGGCTTTCCAACACGCGACGCGCCGCCGGCAGGTCGGCGGGATCGCGCACGTAGACATGGGCCATCTGATGGTCGGCCAGCGCAAAGGCGCGGCTCGCGCCCGCGTCGAGCAGCTCCCGCCCCATCTCCGTCCGCAGCCGCAGCAGCCCGGCGGAACGCAGCGCCCGGTTGACGTGCACCGCTTCCCGCACCGGCACGATGCCATACTCGGATACGACGACGACCCGGCAGTCCTGCTCGCGCGCCGCGTCGATCAGCCCGCCGCACAGCGCATCGACCTCGCGCAGGTCCTTGGCGATGCGCGGGTCCGCCGGGTCCGGCCCCCACTTCTGCAATCCGTAGTCGAGGTGCGGCAGGTAGCTGAGCGTGAGCGTCGCGCGCTTGGTGCGCAGGACGTGCTCGGTCGCCTGGGCGATCCAGCGGCTGCTGGAGATGTCGGTCGCCGGCCCCCAGAAGCGGAACAGCGGGAAGGCGCCGAGCATCCCATCGAGTTCGTCGTGCAGTTCCGGCGGCTCGGCGTAGTGGTCGGGGATCTTGCGTCCGTCGGCGGGGTACATCGGCCGCGGCGTGGCGCTGAAGTCCGCGGTGGAGTACATGTTGTACCACCAGAACATCTTGGCGCAGGTGAAGCCGGGGTCGAGCCGGCGCCCGGCTTCCCAGATTTTCTCGCCAGCCACCAGCCGGTTCGATTGCCGCCACAGGTGCACCTCGGCCTGGTCGCGGAAGTACCAGCCATTGGCAACGGCGCCGTGCTCGCCGGGCGTGAGGCCGGTGACGAGGCTTGACTGCACGGTGCAGGTCACTGCCGGCAGCACCGTGCGCAGCGGACGCATCGCGCCCGTTTTCGCAAGGGCCGCCAGATGCGGGGTGTGCTCGCCGACCAGCTTGGGCGTCAGCCCGACGACCAGCAGCACGAGGGTGCGGTGCATCCCCTCGCGGCCGGCGCTCGCGTCAAGCGGCATCGGCGTGGCCCGTGCTCGTTTCGACCCGGGGCGTCTGCCCGCCGCGCAGCACCGAGTTGCCCATGTAGAGCGTGCGCTGGTCGATAGGCGCCGGGTCGAGCCAGTCGGCTTCCTGCATCTGCCCGTTGCGGCCGTAGGCGGCGAGCGCGTTGCCGTAGGTCACTTGGCGGATCGCGTCCTCACCGATCCCGCCGCGGCGCAGCAGGTCGGCGGTGCGCGGCACGGCCAAGGGATCGGACACGCCCCAGTCGCAGGCGGAGTCCACCAGGATGCGCTCCGGCCCGTAGCGGCGCACGATCTCGACCATGCGCTCGCTGCCCATCTTGGTGCCGGGATAGATGGAGAACCCGGCCCAGAAGCCGCGGTCCAGCACTTCCTGCGCCGTTTCCTCGTTGTTGTGGTCGATGATGACGGAAAGGGGATCGACGCCCTGCTCGATCACCACGTCCATGGAGCGCGTGGTGCCGCGCTTCTTGTCGCGGTGCGGCGTGTGCACCATCACCGGCATGTCCAACTCGCGCGCCAGGTCAAGCTGCTGGCGGAAGTAGCGGTCTTCCAGCTCGGTCTGCTCGTCGTAGCCGATCTCGCCGATGGCCACGACGCCTTCCTTGAGGGCGAAGCGCGGCAGAATCTCCATGACCGCCTCGGCCAACTCCTCGTTGTTCGCTTCCTTGCTGTTCAGCCCGACCGTGCAGTAGTGACGCATCCCGAACTGCCCGGCGCGGAACCGCTCCCAGCCGACGATGGTGGACAAGTAGTCGATATAGCTGCCGACGTTGGTGCGCGGCTGGCCCAGCCAGAACGCCGGCTCGATGCAGGCGACGACCCCGGCCGCCGCCATCTTCTCGTAGTCGTCGGTGACGCGGGAGATCATGTGGGTGTGGGTGTCGATGAACATGGGGGCCTCTCAGGCAGATTTCTTGAGCGCGGGCGCGGCGTGGGCCGGATCGGACGCCGGCGCGGCGTCCAGGGCCGCGCGGGCCGCCTGCCGCTCCGCGGCGGTGCCGGTGCGCAAAACCCGGGCGAGATCGTCGCGGGCCGCATCGTCTGCCCATGGCCCCACGCAGCGCCACAGCTCCGGGCTGACCGGGCGGCCTGCCGCCCAGCGTTCGTGCGCGTAGTCGCAGAGCATCCGCGCGAGCGTCGGGTTGGCGCGGCGGTCCAGGCCCTGGATCGGCGCCAGCGTCGTTTCGATGAACAGCGCCTTGAGCACGAGCTGATTCCACCCGGCCTCATCGAACACCTCCGCCGGGTAGGGGTTGGCGTGGGCGACGGCCTCGAACACCGGGCGCATGGCGGTGCGGGCGCCTTCCCGCGCCTGCGCCAGGTGCAGCGCCGGGTCGGGATACAGCGGCAGGCCGCGCAGCAGGGCGATTTGCTCGGATAGGTCGGCGGTGGCGAGCAAGCCGCGCAGCCGGGCGTTGAAGGCCGGGCCATCGCCCCCCTGGGCCAGCAACAGCACCAGGCGGCCAGCTTGGTCTGCGCTCCAGCCGCGCGGGTCCCAACCGGGCCGCGCTTGGTGGGCGGCGGCGAGGTCCTCCGGGCCGAGGGCGAGGTCGGCTTTGCCGAGCCGGCGCGGCGCCAGGCTGAACGCCAAGTTGAAGTCGCGCTCGGACACGCCGGCGCGCAGGCGGTCGCGCTGCGCGGCGAGCCAGGCGGCGGCGTCGGGCGGAAGCTGCCGCAGCAGCCAGGATGTCATCAGGTTTTCTGGCATCAGGTCATCAAGGGTCATGTTCCGCTGATCCAGCGTTGCAGCACGAGGGTTGTGGCGAAGCAGGCGAAGGCGAGGGCGGCGGCGCCGGGCCACCCGTCCACGGCGAGGAACAAGGCGTCCACCAAGGAGATGCCGGCGATCAGCGACACCACGGCGCGGGGGATGTCGCCCGGCCCGCGGCGGCGCAGCAGCCAAAGCGCCACGCCGATCCACCCGGCGAGCGCCACGAGCACAACTTGCCCAGCCATCCCTCCAGCCAGCAGGGCGCCGTAGGCCAGGGGCGCCGCCAGGAACAGCAGGGGCCACAGGCTGCCGAGCCGGCCCAGCGCCTCACGCTTGGCGACGTAGGTGAGGCCGATCAGGTAGCACAGCGACACGGCACTGGCGGCGAGCAGCGGCCCCGGCACCGTGGCAGTCGCGGCCAGCCCAGCGACGACGTAGGCCAGCACGCGGCAGGCGGCCATGGCCAACGGGCTGAACCGGTTGCCCTTGTGGTTCCAGTTGTAGCCGATGATCGCGCCGCCAAGCGCCAGCCCGCCAAGCACCGCCGCTTCGGGCGGCGCGTCGAAGCCGCGGGCGGCTGCCGCCAGCACCGCCACAGCAGCCAGCAACAGGGCAAAGCCCAGGGCAAACACGGTGTTGGCGTCGATGGCGCCGGACGGGATCGGACGCGAGGGCCGTTCCCGCGCGTCGATGGCGCAGTCAAAGGCGTCGTTCAGATACATGCCGCCCAGGTAGGCGAGCGACAGCCCGAGCGCCACCGGCAGGATCGCCCATTGCCAAGGCGAAGCGCCGGCCAGCGCCACGCCGGCCAGGGCGTTGGTCCAGACCGTCGGCAGGTTCGACACCCGGCCGAGCCGCAAGGCGACGGAAGGCGTCATGCGGCCAGCCGGTCCCGCACCCAGGCCAGCTCGCGGGCGACCGCGGCGTCCAGGCCGCCCGTCCGAAGCTCCGGCGGCAGCACGTCCCAGGTGTAGGTTTCGACTTCCAGGTGCGGGCTGATGCCGTCGCGGCATTGCCGGGCCAGCATGTCGAGCAGGATGGGCTGGGTGGTGGCGAAGTGGTCGAGCGGCGCGTCGTGGAACACCGGGACATGGCAGTGCACGCGCCATTCCCGCCCGGGGGCGCCGCCGCCGTGCCAGGCGGCCAGCGCCTCCGGCAGGTCGAGGTAGCGGGTCAGCCCGTCCGGCCCTTGCTCGACGAGCTGGTGCAGGTACACGCCCTCATTGACGCAGCGCAGCAGCTCGGCGGCGGCGGGGTCCATGCGCGGCACGGCCAGGGCCGAGGAAAGCTGCAGCTTCATCACCGCAACTCCGGCGCGGCGCAGAACCGCGAGGCTGTCCGCCGGCGCCTCGAACTCCACGGCAGCGTGGCACACGTCCAGGCACAGGCCGAGGTGGCGGCGCAGCAGCCCCTCCGCGGCGGCTGGGGCGCGGCCGGACAGGGCGGCGAAGCGCGCGGCGGCGTCCGCAGTGAGCAGGAACTCCTCGAAGAAGCCGACCGCCTCCGCCGTTGTTTCCATCAGGCACATCGGCTCCGGCTCGAGCGCCAGGGCGATGCGGCGGCCCGTCCGGTCCTCCAGCGCCGCGAGGTGGGCTGCGTGGCGCAGCAGGGCCTCGGCGATGGCCTCCCGCGCATCGATGCTGGCGGAGGCCCGGAACGCGCCCGGGACGGTGCTGACGCTGCCGGTCATGCCGGGCTGGTCGTCGGGCAGCAGCGCCGCCAGCAGCCCGGCCAGACGGTCGGTGTAGGCCAGCCGTTCCGGCGTCCGCCAGTCGGGGGCGTAGACCTGTTCCTTGACCCGCTCGCCGTGGAACGGCCCGTAAGGGAAGCCGTTGATCGTGAAGACGTAAAGCTGCTCGCTGGCCAGGAAGTCGCGCAGGGCTTCGAGCGCGTCCGGCGCGTCCAACGCTTCCGCGGCGACGGCGGACAACCGCAGGCCGACGCCCATGGGAGCCTGCGGCGAAGCGCGGCGCTTCACCTCCGGCAAATGCCGCCGCAACGCGGCGAAGATGTCCGGCCAGCTTTCGCCTCGATGGACGTTGGTGCAATAGGTGAGGTGCGCTGGGCCGGACGGGAGAACTAGCCTCATGACTGCAACGACCGTCCGTCACTTGGGAGCAGCAAGAGTGTAGCCATCTCTACTTCGTATCCTTTGCGCATGGCGCAAGCCGAAAGCAGCAACGACCGGCTTTGCATAAGAATAATCACTGAAATAACCAATTTGCACTATAACAAAAGAGAACCGTTAAAGCATTGATCGAGAAAGTTTGGTTAGAAAACGACATTGCAACCGGCGTCTCGAATCAATTAAATCTGAGATTGCGTTATCATTTGTGTTGCATGTAGTTTGTCTTTGATGCCGAACTTGGCACCCATCATGCCGTCCTGGCAGCGCCGATCCGGCCCAAGCCTTCGTTCGTCCCGTCCAGGAGTGACCGCCTTGCTTGCTCTGGCCTTCTCCGTTGAGCGGATCGACACCCCGACCGGCCGCATCCTGGTCGTCACAGACGACGACCGCTTGCGCGCGGTGGATTGGGAGGACCACGAACAGCGCCTGGACCAACTTCTGCGGCGGCAGTACGGCGCGGGCACGATCCGGCTCCGCGCGGCATCGCGCGCCTCGGCAGCCACCCGCGCGCTCCGGGCCTACTTCGACGGGGACACGGGCTGCCTGGCCAGCCTGCCGGTGGCGACCAACGGCACTGGGTTCCAGCGCATGGTATGGGACGCGCTGCGCCAGATCCCGCCGGGGCAGACCGTCAGCTACGGGGCGCTGGCGGCGCGGGTCGGCCGGCCCACGGCCATGCGCGCCGTGGGGCTCGCGAATGGCGCCAACCCCGTCTCAATCGTCGTGCCGTGCCACCGGGTCATCAGGGCGGACGGCGCGCTGACCGGCTTCGGCGGCGGGCTGGAGCGCAAGCGCTGGCTGCTGGCGCATGAGGGCGCGCCCGGCACGGCGTGGGCCGCGCCTGCTCAGGCCGCGATGGCCTTCCCGTCGCCGTCGAACCGGTAAACCTTGAGCAGGGCAGATGCCGCCTCGACCCGGCGCTTGATGTCCGCGGGCGCCATACCCTCCTGCGACAAGGCAAGGCCCATGTTTTTCGCCGCAGTCGGGTGCGGATACAGCGCGTAGCTTTGGAACACCATGGCGATGCCGCGCTTGGCTGGCGGCACGCCGTTCATCAGGTGGCCGTCGATCCGCAGGTCGCCCGACGTTTGCTCGTCCAGCCCGGCGGTGACGCGCAGCAGCGTCGATTTGCCGCAGCCCGAGGGTCCGACGAAGACCACGAACTCGCCGGCGGCCACATAGAGGTCCACGCCCTTGAGCACACCAACGGCGCCGAAGCTCTTGCGGATGGCCGAAAGCGTCAGCGACCCCAATGCGTCCCGCCTTCAAAGGTCGATGGCGCTGCGCCTTGCGCCAGCAGCGGAATCCCACCGTCCGCGCTTTACCGGCGGGGTGCCGAAGCGTTTATGGTCTCGCGACGGACCGCAACGGGGGTGAAGCGATGCCGGACGGAACTCGAACGCATATGGCAGCCGAACTCCGCGAAACGCCGGATGCGGTCGCGCGGCTCGTTGCGCGGGAGGCGGGCACCCTGCGGCGCCTCGGCGCCCGGCTGCGGTCGCTGGACCCGGCGGTGGTCGTCACCTGCGCGCGCGGATCGTCGGACAACGCCACAGCCTACTTCAAGTATGTGACCGAAATCCTGCTGGGCGTGCCCGTGGCCTCCATCGGCCCGTCCGTCGCTTCGCTGTACAAGGCGCCCCTGCGGCTCAGGGGCGCCGTGGTGGTTTCTGTTTCGCAGTCCGGCCAAAGCCCGGACATCGTCGCCTTGCAGGCCGCGGCGCGGGAGGCTGGGGCGTTCTCGGTCGCGGTGGTCAACCAGGACGACTCGCCGCTCGCAAGGACGGCGGACGTGGTCATTCCCTTGCATGCTGGCCCGGAGGCCAGCGTCGCCGCGACCAAGAGCTGCATCGCCTCCGCCGCCGCCCTCGCAGCACTTGTCGCCGAGTGGCGGGACGACCCGGCGCTGCGGGGGGCCGTTGCGCGTTTGCCGGACGCCCTGGTGGCGACGCTCGGCCACGGCTGGGGCGCGGCCCTGCCGGCGTTCGAAGCGGCGCAGTCCGCCTATGTGCTGGGCCGCGGACCCGCCTTGCCGGTCGCGGCGGAAGCGGCGCTCAAGCTCAAGGAAACCTGCGTGCTGCATGCCGAGGCGTTCTCCGGCGCCGAGGTGATGCACGGGCCGCTGCAACTCCTCGAAGACGGCTTCCCGGTGATCGCGTTCCGCCAGGCCGACCCGTCCCGGAACGCGATGGCGGACAGCATTGGCCGGCTGCGGGCCTTGGGCGGCCGGGTGTTCGAGGTGTCAGCCGATGGCGCGGGCCAGCCCGATCACCTGGGCACCGCCGCGGCGGGGCACCCGGCGCTCGATCCGCTCGCCATGCTGCTCTCCTTCTATGCCTTCGCCGAGTCGCTGTCCCGGGCGCGCGGGCACGATCCCGACCGGCCGTCCCACCTGCGCAAGGTGACGGAAACCGTGTGATGGCCCCAAAGGCCCTCTGCGGCGCGCGCATCTTCACCGGCGAGCATTTCCTCGACGGCCACGCGGTCCTGGTTGACGGCGCCCGGGTTCTCGACGTGCGGCCGGCGGTCGACCTGCCGGACGGGTGCTTCCGGCACGACCTCCCCGGCGGCACCCTGGCGCCCGGCTTCATCGACGCCCAGGTGAACGGCGGCGGCGGGGTGCTGTTCAACGAAACGCGGACCGCCGAGGGGGTGGCCGCCATCGCCGCGGCGCACGCGCGTTATGGGACCACCGGCCTGCTGCCGACCTTCATCACCGACCGGGGGGACCGCCGGGCGGAGGCGGTGGCAGCGGTCCGGGAAGCGGTCGCGGCAGGGGCGCCCGGCATCCTGGGCATCCACCTCGAAGGCCCGTTCCTGGCGCCGGCGCGCAAGGGCGCGCACGATCCCGGCCTGATCCGCCCGATGACGGACGCGGACATGGGTGCGCTGCTCGGCACCGGACTCCGCACCGTGCTGCTCACGGTCGCGGCCGAGGCGGTTTCGCCGCCGCAGATCAGGCGGCTGGCGGAGGGCGGAGTCATCGTCAGCCTCGGCCACAGCGATGCGTCCTACGAGGAGGCGACGGCGGCCGCCGATGCCGGGGCGCGGGGCGTCACCCACCTGTTCAACGCCATGTCACCGCTTGGGCACCGCGCGCCCGGCCTGGTCGGCGCCGCGCTGGAGGGTGGCGGGCTGTGGGCCGGGCTGATCGCCGACGGCCACCACGTCCACCCGGCGGCGCTGCGGATCGCGCTGCGGGCCAAGCAGGGGCCGGGGCGGTTGTTCCTGGTCAGCGACGCGATGCCGCCGGCCGGGTCGATGGACGACAGCTTCGCACTCGGCGGGCGGACCGTGACTCGGCGCGGCGGGCGGCTGACGCTGGCGGACGGGACGCTGGCGGGATCGGACCTCACCATGGACCGGGCGGTGCGCTTCGCCATCGAGCACCTGCACCAGCCGCTCGCGGAGGCCTTGCGCATGGCGAGCCTTTACCCGGCGCAGTTCCTGCGGCTCGACGCGGACCGGGGCCGGATCGCGCCGGGGTTCGCGGCGGACATGGTTCTCCTGGACGATGACCTGTCGGTCCGCGTGGCGTGGATTGCCGGCGTCGTCACGCCAGGCTCCTCGCATCAGCCTCCAGCAGCTCAGGCCCCATGAACAAGGAACTTCGGTCAAGCCGGGTATGAAGGGCGAACCGCTCGGGCGTGAGCGGCCCGGGCCGCCCGATGAGGTAGCCCTGGACCTCGTCGCAGCAGTACGCTTGCAGGATCTCAAGCTGCGTCTGGTGCGCGACGCCCTCGGCGCAGACCGTCATGTCCAGCCCGGCGCCCAACTGCAGCACCGCGCGGGTGATCGCCTCGGTGCGCCGGCAGGTGCCCAAGTTCTCGATGAACAGGCGGTCGAGCTTGAGCCTGTCGAACGGGATGGTCCGCAAGTAGCTCATTGACGAGTAGCCGGTGCCGAAGTCGTCGAGCGAGAGGCCGACGCCCACCGCCTTCAACTGCGCAAGCTCCCGCTGGGCGTTGCCCGCGTTGTCGATGAACACGCGCTCCGTGACCTCGATCTCCAACCGGCTGGGGCTGAGGCCGGTGTCGTGCAGCGCGGCCTCCACGACGTGCGACAGGTCCTCGCCCTCGAACCAATAGGCGGACACGTTGACCGCGGCGCGAAACGGCAGCGGCCAGCGCTGCGCCTCGGCGCAGGCGGCTCGGAGCACCCAGGCATCGAGCTGCTTGTGAAGGCCGAGCTCTTCCGCAATCGGCACAAAGGTGCCGGGCGACACTTTGCCGCAACCCGGGCGGTTCCACCGGACCAACGCCTCGAACCGCTGGAGCACGCCGGTCAGGCAATTGACGATGGGCTGCCAATGCAGGTGGAACTGCCCGGCGTCCAGCGCTTCCCGCAGGTCGCGCTCCAGTTCGCGCCGGTTGGTTGAAACGCGATCCTCGGACAGCGGCGGCAGGATGGCCGAGGCGTCCTCGTCGGTGCGCGCAGCCCTGGCCCCGCGGCCGTCCGCTGCCCCCTCCTCTGCAACGATCTGCCCTTCCTCGCCCTCCCCAGGGCGCAAGGCGTTCAGGCTGAGGCTCGAACCGTGCGGCATCGTTGATCCCTACCGTCTGCAAGACGCTGGATGCGGTTCCATGCGTCGTCCGTTGGCCATTATGCCCTAAATGTGCGCTAAACCGCATAAAGCAAACTGCATCTTCGTACTCTTTTCCTCACTGACCATCCTCGACCTATAAAATTTCTGATTGATCTTTGCTGACGCAACTATCGCGAAGCGCTCGCGACCTGGTTGCGATGCCGCCCGGAGCGCGACTGGACGCAGTGCCCGGCAAACGGGACACATTGCCAGGAAGGTCGGTCTGGCGCAGCCGTTGTCCATTGCGGCCGTGAGGTGCCGGCAGCAGGGCTTTGTTGAGGTGCGGCCGCAGCGCCACCGAGCAGACCACCAACCGCACCGCATCGCCGACCCTATTCCCCCACACCCAAGCGTGCGCCCAAACATTCGGCATCGACGGGCCGGAGAAACGGGCTGAACGTGCTGGAGGTGACGTCACAGCGTCAGGAATGGCCATGAATGGCTCCCCATTGCCTCCGGACGATCTTGACGGCCTGTTGGCAAAGGCGCCCGGCCATGTCGAAAGCATCACGTTCCGCGCCTTGCGGACGCCCTGCCGCCAGCCACAAACCGGCAAGCACGACTCCGTAAACAGCGGCACCGAGGGGAACCGCGGCGAGCAGGCTCGCTGCCGCTGCGGCAGGCTCGTCGGACGTTTGACCCCAGCCAAGGCCGCAGCCCACCAACGCGGCCGCCATCACGCCGGCAGCCGCCGAGCTGCGCCATACCTGGCGCAGCACATCAGCCAAGGTCAGGCGCAGGCGGCGAAGCGCCATGGCGAGGTACAGCAGGTGCTCCACCGCCGCTCCCGCCATCGTTCCGATGGCAGCCCCAGGCAAGCCCATGTGCATGACCAGAACAATGATCAGCGGGACCCGGGCCGCCACGGCAGCGAGCTGCACCATGAACCTGCCGCGCAGCATGCCGTAGGCGTTCAGCAAGGATGCGCTGATCAAACCCAGGACCAAGACCAGGAGGCCAACGCCCAGCACCTCGATCACGGTTGTGGCGCCGAGCCAGCGGGCGCCGAAGGCAAGCTTCACGATTGGCTCCGCCATCAGCGAGATGCCGACTCCCGCCGGAAACGAAAGCAGCACGGCGCTGCTGAGCACGCGCATGAAGGTCAGCGCAGCATCGGAGTCCGTGCCGGAGTTCCGTGCGGCGGCGAAGCCCGAAAAGCTGGCGCGGGACAGCGGCCCCACCAACTCGGACGCTGGCAGCGAGGCGATCTCCACGCCCACTGAAAAGGTGCCGACCTGAGTGATGCCGAGTATCCGGCCGATGACGAAGGTGTCGCAGCGATCCCGCACCAGGCCCGTCAGGCTGAGCAGCCAGGACCAGAACGAGAAATGCGCGATCTGGCGCCATGCGCGCAGCCCAAGCCGGGGCCGGAACGGATGGAGCGCATAGCCCATCGCCACCCGGATGACGTTCGACAATGAGATCGCGATCATCAATGCCCAGTAGCTGCGGAAGGCGTAGGCCAGTCCCACTGCAGTCAATGTGCTCGCGATGCGCGGGACGAGCATCAGCACGACTTCTCGCTTAAATGCGATGTCGCGGCGGAAATCGACGATCCCGATGTTCTCGCATGCCCCAACAAGCGCGCATCCGGCCAGGATGATCATCACCGGGACCAAGCGCATGTCGTTGAAGAACACGCCGACGGGCCAGGCGCTCAGCAGCAGGATGACGCAAGTGGCGAGGCCACGGATGATGTTGATCGTGAAGGCGCTGTCATAAAGCTCGCGGCTTGGCTGCTTCTCACGGATGACTGCCTCCTCCACCCCAAGCGCGGAAAGCGCGTCGATGGCCTGCCCGAACCCTGTGGCAATCGTGACCAAGCCAAAATCCGAGGGTATCAGGAGACGGACGAGGACCAATGTGCTCGCCAGGCCAAGGATGCGGGTCATCATGCGCCACCCGATCAGCCAGCCTGCACCCTTCGCCACCTTGCTGAGAACGGAGTCCTGTTCAGCTACCATCTGCTGGAAGCGATCATGTAGAAATATGATTGAGGCGCAAACGGGTCGATCAGACAGGCTTTTAGCTGTGCGGCTTTATCTGCCGGCAAATTGTAAGCTCCCCCGAATGCAATAATGTGTATTGATAACCAGCCATTGCATTGCAAAACCGTTTTTGACATTCTATGCCGTGCAATTCGATAGCTATGTTTGACACGCGCGGCAACCAGCGGTCAGTTCCTTCAGCGAATAGGGCGGCCTCGCTGCCTTCGATATCGATCTTCAGCAAATCGATGTGGTCCAGGCCAAGGCTTGGCAGATCAATGGCCTCGATCCCGCCGACCTCTCCAGCCTGAGCCGTCCGTACGCGCACGCCCCACTCATTGCCACCGGCGTGGTCCAAAACCAATCGGCCATTGTGGCTCCACACTGCCGCCTCGATCACCGTAGCCCTCCTGCCGTAAGGAGCGAGGTTACGGCGGCATACTTCGGCATTCGCTGGGAAGGGTTCTACCGCCACCACGTGAGCGTCCGGGAAGCGGCTCAGTAGGTAGGCGCTGGTGTATCCAACGTTGGCGCCACAATCGACAATAACCCCGAGATGCTCGTCAGCTACGGCTGCGTACTCTTCCTCCATAAGCACCTGTCGATACACATCCGCATCTGTCGAGTGGATGCGAAGCTCGATGGGATGAAGCAGGTTTGCCGGATGCAGCTTCAGCAGAACGCCATCGTGCCATCCTAGCCGCCTGGCAAGCATTGCAGTGCGAAAACGGAGCGCGTATCTCCAGCCCAGCTTTCGCGTCAGCTCATGCTGATACGCGACTTGTTGCCCCACCTCTGTGGCTATCCCCATTTCTGCTCCGTAGATCTACCGCATCTAGCGCTGTAAATCAGCGAGAACCATTCGAACAAGCAAGTATAGTCCTGAAATTTAGAAACATACCTAAAAATAACATAATATCCTCGATTCCCACATCTTGCATAGAAATTCTGACATATGATATTCGTTGCATAAACGTCTGTCAACCAAGCTGCCCAAGCCATGGGCCAGTCTTCGCCATGCCAACCGTTAGAGGTGCTTTTGAAACGCCGCCTGCTACGGTTGCACATCAACCATTCGCCTGAAGATCGAGGCGACCCGGTGGGCCACCGGGTCAAGGGCGGTGCCCCAGTCGCGCGGCAGGGTGCTTGCTGCTGAACCGCGGTGGCCGCTGTTGACGCGGGAGGCGCTCTGGATCAGGCCGTGCGCTATGGCTTCAACGGTCGGCTCGACCGCGACGATGTTCTCCGACATCGCTGCCAATGCCTCGCGGGTCTTTGTTGCAAAGGTGGTGGTGACAGACAGGCCGCCGCACGCCGCCATCTCCAACACGGGATAGCTCGTGTGCGGCGACAGCATGGGGCAGAGCAAGACGTCCGCCCCGCGCAGCACGTCGCCGTAACCGGCGTAATCCATCCACGGCGCCCGGCGCAGCGCGTGCCCGTTGCCGAGCGGCAAATCCGGAATGCTGCCTCGGCTGCCGATCGACAGGAATTCCCACCCGGCAAATGCCGGGTCAGCGGCGGCCTGGCGCAATGCCAGCAGGCCCAGTCCGAAGAGGTTGCGGGTGTTGGTCGGCCGCGCGTAAAAGAGCAGGCGCCGGGGGCGGGGTGGCGCGCTGGCTGCACCGGGGTGGAACAGGGCCGCATCCACCGCCGGCTCGAAGACGATGGCGCGGTCCCGCATGGCCGGGTCGCTCAGCCGTCCGAGAGGTTGGGTCAGCAGGTATTCGGCCAGCGTCGCTTGGTTGATGATCGGCCAGTAGTCCATCCCATAGGTTTCGACTGCGAGCGCGAAGTTGCTGGACCACGGATAGAAGCCTGGCTCGAACTCCTGCAGCATGTAGAAGAATTGGCGGCACGGCATCTTCGGCAGCACGGCCTTCAGCTGCTGCGCTGTCGTCCAATGGGTTGCCAGGAAGGCGTCTCCAGGGCCGATCTGCAAGGGTGGGCCTGCCTGCGCCGCGCTGGCGACCTGAATGCTTGGGATGTTGCCGCCTCCCAGCAGACTCTCTGCGTGCCCGTGGAGCCACTTCGGGTCGATGGTTGCGGCGTCAACCGTGGACACCAAGCGGACCGGCACGCCGCTCCGTGCGATCCGGAACGCGAGGTTGATGACGGTGTTGGGGCCGCCTGTCATTCCCATGACGGACCAGGCCGAGTCCAGGACATTGAGCGTCGGCATCCTCGCGGGGTCCGGGCTGTACTGCACATGCATCGGCCTCGCGTGCAGAACATCCACGAGACGTTGCTCGAACAGCGCCGGATTCGTGAATTGCAGAACGTTCTTTGCTAAACGTTCCGGATCGGTTCGCAGCAACTTAACATTTTCGAACATTTTTTTCAGGAGACGTTGGGTATGTCTTAAGCCGCCCGGCATGAGTGCGCTTCTCCACTGCATCATCGGCAAAGGCACTGCCTCCCTGCATCGCCGTTGCCAAGGCGGGAAGCGAGAACGTACCAAAACAGCCACGCTGCATATCATTTTTGCCCAACAACGGATCCAATATGCCCTGCCGCAGGAATATGTCCACGCCGTGCATGATCGCAAGATGATGCAGCATGTTGCAGCTTATAGATCAGGTCATCTAGAAGTGACGCCATGAGCTCTCCCTTCTTCAACGCTCCCCGTCCGGCGCTGATCGCGGCAGGAGCGCGAGTCTGCACCTTGGTCATTGATGCGGAAGAGAGCTTCAACTGGCAAACGCCGGTCCGCGGAACGGCTTACACGACCTCCTGCATGCGCAATCTCGGCGAGCTTCATACGATTGTCGGCGCTTATGGCCTCGTGCCGGCCTATTTGCTGACGTATCCTGTGCTTGAGGACGTTGATGTCGTCCGCAGCCTGCGTCATCAGGTCGGAAAGGGCAGCTGCACGCTGGGCGTGCAGCTGCATCCCTGGGTCACGCCCCCGTTCGGCGGCGACATCGGCACGCGCTTCTCGTTCTCGGGCAATCTCCGCTCCGATCTGGAAGAGCGCAAGCTGATCACCTTGAAATCCAAGTTCGTGGAATGCTTCGGCTACGAGCCGCTGGTTTATCGAAGCGGCCGGTATGGCGTGAGCCGGGACACGGCGGGGCTGCTGGAAAAGCATGGTTTCGCGATCGACACCAGCCTCGCGCCCCGCACGACGTTTGACGCCGAGGGAGGGCCGGACACCACGACCCTGGACTACGGGCTGTTCTGGTTCGGCAAGCAGCGCAACCTGCTTGAGGTGCCGTTGTGCCGCAGCGTCGTAGGCTGGGCCGGGTTGGCGGCGGGCAGCTTGTATCGCAACCTTAACATACCTTGGACGACGCACAGCGCCGTTTCCGCCATGCTGAGCCGATCCCGCTGTGCCGAGCGCATCACCCTTTCGCCGGAAGGCAACGACTTTCCTGCCATGCGGCGCTTGGTGAACGGCTTGCGCGCCAGGGGCCAGACCATCCTCGCGCTGAGCTTCCACAGCTCATCCCTGGAAGTGGGCGGCAATCCCTACGTCATGGCTCGCGCCGACCTGCATGCGTTCTACGACCGCTTGTCTGCCGTGCTGGATTACCTCGCAAACGATCTCAGCTTTGGATTTGCCGACATCCTGCACGTTCCGGATTATCTCGTGGACGCTCCTCCCGTGACCCCGCCTTGCGATCTGCTCGTCCCCGCTGACGCCGCGGGAAGACGCCGTTGAGACCGCCAGGGGGCATCCTGCTGATCGCAAGCAACTTTCCGCCCGTGCGCGGCGGTTCGGCCGTCGTTTATGACAACCTTGCCCGGAATGCCGAAGGGAGAATCGTCGTTCTGACGTCCAAGATCAACTACAGGGACGGCTTGCCCATCATCGGCTGGCGCGAACATGACCGGCACGCGCCTTACCGCATCATCCGTCTCCCGTTGCTGCGCACGGAGCTGCGGGAAGGGCAATTCGGACTAGTTTGGAAGCTCTGGCTTATCGCCAACGATGTCTGGATCAGGTTGCGCCTCATCGCGACAACCCTCGTCGTGATCCGGCAGCAGCGCATATCGGCGGTCTGCATCGGGGAGCTTCTGGCAAGCGGGTGGATGCTGCGCATCCTGCGTTGGCTGTCCAAGGTCCGCCTCCTTGTTTATGTGCACGGCGAGGAGATCACGACCGAGGACGGCTATGACAGGGGTGCCGGCCGACGCCGCCAGGCCTTGCTGGCGGATCGGATCATCGTTGTCAGCCGGTTCACCCAGGCGGCGATCCGCTCCGTGCTCGGCCCAAGCGCCGATGCCAAGCTAAGCCTGATCGGCAATGGGGTGGATACCAGGCGCTTCCATTGCGGAGAAAGACAGCCGGAACTGATCGACCAGTATGGCTTGCGAGGCCGATTTGTCTTCGTATCGGTCTGTCGGCTGCTGGAGAAAAAGGGTATAGACAACGCCATTCGCGCCTTTGCTGAATTGGATGCCCTCCATCAAAGCTGCAGCTACTTGATCGTCGGGATGGGTCCGTTTCAGCAGGAGTTGCGGGAGATCGCCGCCGCAACCAGCGTCAAGGACCGGATCGTGTTCACCGGTGAGGTGACAAACGACGATCTGGTCGATCATTACCGTCTTGGCGACGTTTTCATCATGCCGAATCGTGAACTTGCCAACGGTGACACCGAGGGGTTCGGCTTGGTGTTCCTGGAGGCCAACAGCTGCGGGCTGCCGGTGATCGCCGGGCGAGACGGCGGCAGCACGGATGCCGTGTGCCACGGGCAGAACGGCCTTGTTGTCAACGGGAACTCGGTTGCCGAGATCGCATCTGCAATGGCGGCCTTGCGGTCCGACGCCCTGCTGCGCGCCAAGCTGTGCAAGGGCGGGCGCGCCATGGCAGCCGCTGCCGATTGGAAGGAGAAGGGTGCGCTGTTCATGCGGCTGTGCGCCGGTGAGGCAGAAGCCTCGCTCGCGTGTGAGTTGCCCAGAGCTTTGGCCTCACAGCCGGGTTCCCAAGCGTCATACCAGCCGCCCTGACGGGCGACCGGCATCAGAGGCGAGTCGCCGAACAGCTTCAGTGGCGCGGGACGGGTGAACCCCTTCTGCTTGTTCCACGCTGCCACGAGCGCATCATGGCTCGGGTCTGATCGTGCGCCCGATCCCGTGGTAAGCCAGCCCGGCCGCGCCAATCGCCGCCGGATCGAACACGTTGCGCAGGTCCATCACCAGGCGCCCGCGCATCGCTTCGCGCAGCCGCTCCGGCGACAAGGCGCGGAACTCGTTCCACTCCGTAACCACCACCAGCACGTCCGCCCCGGCGGCGGCGTCGTAGGCGTCGGCGCAATACGTCACGCTGTCCGGCAGCAAGGCGCGGGCACCCTCCATGCCGACCGGGTCGAACGCGCGGATCGATGCGCCCTCCTCCGCCAAGCGGCTGATGATGGGGATGCTGGGGGCGTCGCGCATGTCGTCCGTTTCCGGCTTGAAGGTCAGGCCGAGCACCGCGACGCTCTTGCCGTGCACCGACCCGCCGCAGGCCTGCATGATGCGGGCGGCCATGCCGGACTTGCGCGCGTCGTTCACCGCGACCGTCGCCTCCACCAGGCGGGACGGCGCGCCCCAGTCCTGGGCGATCCGCATCAGCGCCAGGGTGTCCTTCGGGAAGCAGCTGCCGCCGAAGCCTGGCCCAGGGTGCAGGAACTTGCGCCCGATCCGGCCATCGAGGCCGATGCCGCGGGCCACGTCGTGCACGTCGGCGCCGACCTTCTCGCACAGGTCGGCCATCTCGTTGATGAACGTCACCTTCATCGCCAGGAACGAGTTGGCGGCGTACTTGGTCAGCTCCGCCGTTTCCAGGCTGGTGAACAGGATCGGCGCCTCGATCAGGTACAACGGCCGGTACAGGCGCCGCAGCACCTCCCGCGCACGCTCGCTGTCGGTGCCGATCACCACGCGGTCGGGGCGCATGAAGTCGCCGATG
>CAXSEX010000040.1:0-4394 GCA_964236415.1 uncultured Acetobacteraceae bacterium
GGGTGCGAGTGGGCCTGCTGGCCGGGTTTGCCGGAGGCTGGGTGGACGCGGTGATCGGCCGGGTGGTGGATGCGATGCTGGCGTGCCCGTTCCTGATCCTGGCGATAGCCCTCGCGGCGTTCCTCGGCCCGGCGCTGACCAACGCCATGGTGGCCATCGGCGTCACCGCGGCCCCGGTGTTCGCCCGCGTCGCCCGCAGCGCGACCATGGACACGATGACCTACGATTACGTCGAGGCCGCCCGCGCCGTCGGCAACCCGCCCTGGCGCGTGGCGCTGCGCCATGTCGCGCCGAACATCATCCCGCCCGTGCTGGTGCAGGCGACGCTCGCCATCGCGCTCGCGATCATCGCGGAGGCCAGCCTGTCCTTCCTCGGCCTCGGCCAGCAGCCGCCGGCGCCGAGCTGGGGCAGCATGCTGAACTCGGCGCAGCGTTTCCTGACCCAGGCGCCCTGGCTCGCGGTGTTCCCGGGCGCGGCCATCTTCCTGGCGGTGCTGGCGTTCAACCTGGTCGGCGACGGCCTGCGGGACGCGCTCGATCCCCGGCGCCGCTGATCTCATCCACGGAGGCCTGCCGATGCGCGTCGCGATCATGGATGACTGGCAGGGCGTCGCGCGGGGCGCCACGGATTGGTCGGCCGTCGAGACACGGGCGGAGGTCGAGGTCTTCGCCAGGCCGTTCGCGGACGAGGATGCGGCAGCGGCGGCGCTGGCGGATTTCGAGATCCTGGTGCCGATGCGGGAACGCACGGAACTCGGCGCCGGGCTGATCGCCCGGCTGCCCAAGCTGCGGATGATCGCGCTGACCGGCGGCCGGGCGCAGACGCTGGCGCTCGACGCCTGCACCGCAGCGGGCGTCCTGGTGTGCAACACCGGCGGCGAGCGCTCCTCGGTCGGCACGGCGGAGCTTGCCTTGGGCCTGATGCTGGCCGCCGCGCGGTTCATCCCGGCGGGCGACGCGGCGATCCGGGCCGGACGGTTCCAGGAAGGCGTCGGCGTCGGCCCGGTGCTGGACGGGCGTACCCTGGGCATCATCGGCCTTGGCCGGATCGGCGCGCGGGTCGGCGGCTATGGCCGCGCGCTCGGCATGGAGGTGGTCGCCTGGAGTCCGAACCTGACCGAGGCCGCCGCCCAGGCCGGCGGGGCGCGGCTCGTGTCCAAGGCCGACCTGCTGGCGCAGTCGGATGTGGTCAGCCTCCATGTCGTGCTGTCGGCCCGGTCGCGCGGCACCCTCGGGGCGGCGGACCTCGCGCGCATGAAGCCCGGCGCCATCCTGGTCAACACGTCGCGCGGCCCGCTGGTCGAGGAAGCGGCGCTGCTGGACGCGCTGCACGCCGGGCGCATCCACGCGGCGCTCGACGTGTTTGCGGAGGAGCCATTGCCGCCGCACCACCCGTTGCGAACGGCGCCCAACACCGTGCTGACGCCGCATCTGGGCTACGGCACGCAAGATACCTTCGCCCAGTTCTACGGCGAGAGCGTGCAGAACATCCTGGCTTTCCTGAACGGCAGCCCAACCCGGGTCATCAACCCCGACGCCCTGCGCCGCCCGCGCGGCACGGCTTGACCACGAGGCGGCGCGAGGGTCCGATGCGCGGATAAGAACGGGGGGAACGGACGGTGCGCGCATGGGCGGTGGTCGAGAACGGAGCGGACCTGCAGGAACTGGAACTGCCGACGCCGGAGCCGCGGGGCACCGAGGTGCTGCTGGAAGTCACGCATTGCGGGGTGTGCCACTCCGACCTGCACATCTGGGAAGGCCATTATGACCTCGGCGGCGGCAAGCGGATGTCGCTCAAGGACCGCGGCGTGGTGCTGCCGCTGGCGATGGGGCATGAGATCGTGGGCCGCGTCGCGAAGCTCGGCCCCGACGCGGCCGGCGTGGCCGTGGGCGACGTGCGGATCGTGTTCCCCTGGCTGGGCTGCGGCCAATGCGACCGCTGCTTGGTGGAAGAAGACAACATGTGCACCGTCGCCAGCCGCAGCCTGGGCGTTTACCAGAATGGCGGTTACGGCACGCATGTCGTGGCGCCGCACCCGCGCCACCTGATCGACCCCGGTACGCTGGACCCGGCAGTTGCGGCGACCTACGCCTGTTCCGGCGTCACGGTGTACTCTGCCGTGCGCAAGGTGCTGCCGATGCCGCCGACCGAGCCGATTGTTCTGATCGGCGCCGGCGGGCTGGGCCTGAACGCCATCGAGATACTGAAAGCCCTAGGCCACAAGGCTATCGTAGCGGTGGATCTCAGCGCGGAGAAGCTGCAAGCAGCAACGGACGCAGGGGCCACGGCAGTGGTGGACGCGAGCACGCCGGGCACGGCGGAACGCATTATGGACGCCTGCAACGGGCCAGTCTCGGCCATCATCGACCTGGTGAACGGCACGGCGACGGCAGCGTTCGCATTCCCGGCCCTGCGGAAAGGCGGCAAGTTGATCCAGGTCGGCCTGTTCGGCGGAGCCATGACGTTGCCGTTACCGTTGATGGCTATGCGCGCGCTGACGATCCAGGGTAGCTATGTCGGCAACCCCAAGGAGTTGCGGGAACTCGTGGCGTTGGCGCAAAATGGCGGCATCACGGCCCTGCCCATCACCACGGTTCTGCAATCCAGCGCAACGATGGCCCTGCACAGGCTGCGCGACGGAAAGGTAACTGGCCGAATTGTCCTTACCGCGGCCTGATCAAGCCAAATGCTCATCCCGCATCGCGCGCGGTCGGTTCTGGCTGCGCGCCATGGCACCGGTTGGCGTGTGCGCTGCCATGCGCCGCATGAGCGGCAAGGCATAGCCTAGGCGGCGCAACAACTCCGCGGTGATCAAAATCTCTGCTCGCATGGCGCCGCTATACCATAGGCGATAAGCTGATCCCGTAAGGCCCAGGATGCCGCAACGTTCCTGATTGGGCAGGCCAAGAAGGTTGGCAAGGCCATCAAGTTCCCGAACCGCCGCAGACACCTGCTCTGGCGTCTTCAATACCTCGGACATGCTGCAACTCCCTGCTTATGAGGAGCACAGTAACGATATCTTATCGAAATGGAAGCCATATTAACGTGCTTATCACGAAAAGTTTTTGGCTGTCACGACATGCGCGGCGGGCGCAAAGCGGATGAGCCGTCAGCCAGATCAACATCCCTGCCGCCCAGAGGCCGCGCAATCAGGCCCAACGGATCGGCCATCGCCAAGGCGCCGTTCTCCCCGGCAGGAACGCTGCGCGCATTGAAGGGTCCGGCGGCCGTGCGCAGCAACGCGCCGACGAACGAGCGTCCCCAAGCCAAGGCGGAGGCGCCCTGAATGGCCGTCCAGCTTTCCCGCCAACGCGCCTGGCGGTCCGCAAGGCTCATGGTCAACGCGGTGTCCAACGCATCCGCTACCTCGTCGGCATCATGCGGATTGACGATCAGCGCAGCGCCAAGCTGCCTTGCAGCCCCCGCAAAACGAGACAGGATCAGCACTCCAGGGTCCTGCGGGTCCTGTGCAGCAATGTATTCCTTGGCAACCAGGTTCATGCCGTCCCGCAAAGGCGTCACCAGGCCGACCCGCGCTTCCCGCATGTAGCCGGCGACGGTGCTGCGGGCGCCCGCGCGGGCCACAAGGCGGAGCGGCATCCAGTCAGGCTCGCTGAACTCGCTGTTGATGCTGCCGACTTCCCGCTCAACCGCGCTGCGCAGGTCACGGTAGGCGGTCACATCCTTGCGCGATTCGGCGGCGATTTGCAGGAACGTCACCCGGCGCCGCAACTCGGGCCGCGTTTCCAGCAAGCGCCGATACCCGGCAACCCGTTGCAGCAAGCCCTTCGTCGGGTCCATGCGGTCGACCCCAAGCACGAGGCGCTGGCCGCCCAAGCTCCGGCGCAACCGTTCCGTCGGCGCCGCACGCCAGGCATCCTCGGCAATTGCGGCGAAGTCTTGCGCCTCGATCTCAACTGGAAACACGCCCAGGCGAACCCGCCGGCCACCGACGCTCAGCCAGCCGTTTGGCATCCGCAATGCGTCGCCAATGCGGCAGGCGACCTCAGCGAAGTTCTCGACATCGTTTGCGGTTTGGAAACCGAGCAGGTCCGCCGCGAGCAGGTCACGGAGAAGTGCGCCGGCCTCCGGCACGCTGGCCAGCATGTCGGCGGATGGGAACGGGATGTGCAGGAAGAAGCCGATCGGTGCACGCACGCCCCTGGAGCGCAAAGCCTGAGGCATGCTCATCAGGTGGTAGTCGTGAATCCAAATCAGGTCATCCGCCCGCAGCATGGGCTGCAGCGCCTCCGCAAGCCGCTCGTTCACCTGGCGGTAGATCTGCGCGTTGCGCCGGTCGAACGTCATGAGTTCCGGCATGGAATGCAGCAGCGGCCAGAGCGTGCTGTTGGAGAACTCGTTGTAGTAGCGCTCGTGCTCCTCAGCCGTAAGG
>CAXSEX010000040.1:4404-10049 GCA_964236415.1 uncultured Acetobacteraceae bacterium
GGTCGATGGTCGCATATCCGACACGGCCCGACTCAGCCAGGCAGACCGGCCCGGGAGCATCCGATATGTTGCCGCTCCAGCCGAACCATACGCCGCCCCGCCGCTCCATCAGCGCTTCGAGCGCGACGGCGAGGCCTCCGGCCTGTGCGCCCGCTGCCGCCGGCGCAGGGACACGGTTGCTGACGACGACGAGGCGGTTCACCTCAGCTCCATCAAGGCCACTGGCAGCCGGCTTAGGATCCCGGCCAGGGACAGGCGCGTTGTGCTCATGGCTTCTACCTCTCCGTCCAAAATATGCACAAGCTTCCGATCAGCCAGACTGCGCGGCAATAAAACAGCAGTTTCCTGCCAATTGCCAGCATGGACGAGCGGCTTGTCGGCTGACGGGTCAACGGCCATTGACAGCCGGGTGCCGATCACGATGGCGGAACGGCCCTCATGCACGCGGGCGAAGGCCAGGGCCTGGTCGGCGAACGGCCCGTCCAATCGAAGGGGGATGTAGCTGCCCTGGGTGAACAGGCCGGGCGCCCGGGCACGCAGTGCGAGCGTGCGGGCGATGATCGCCTGCTTCACCCGGCCGTCGCGCCAGGACGGCAGCAACGAGGCCGGTTCCTCCGCCGCTTGGAGGGCTGCCTGCCGCGCCGCGAAATCGACTGGGCGGCGGTTGTCGGGATCGACCAGGCTGAAGTCCCAGAACTCGGTTCCTTGATACAGATCCGGGACGCCCGGGCTGGTGAGGCGCAGCAACGTCTGCGTCAGGCTGTTGATCGCGCCCGAGGGCGCAATACGGGCGGCGAAGCCCGCGAGTTCGCCGGCCATGTTCACGCTGCGCCCGGCATCGAGCAGGCCCGCCAGGAAGCCGCGGCAGGCCCCCTCGTAATCGGTGTCCGGCACGGTCCAGCTCGTGCGGCGCTTCGCCTCGCGCAGCGCCTTTTCCTGCCAGCCGGCCACCCGGGTTTCGAACGCCGAAAGCCCTTCGGCGTCGTCCGGCGCCAGATCAAGTGGCCAGGCGGCCACCAGGGTCTGATACAGCATGATCTCGTCGGCGTCGTCCGGCGCCGGGCCGTCGAGGTCGCGCTTGAGCGGGGCGTTGAGCCGCGTCCAGCGTTGCAGCGCCGCTTCCCACTCGGACGGGATCTCGCTGAGCACCGCAAGCCGGGCGCGGGTATCCTCGCCGCGCTTGTGGTCGTGCGTGGCCGTGGCCAGCAGGGCCAACGGGAAACGCTTCTGCCGATCCTTGTTGGCTGCGTGGAACGCCGCCGGGCTGAGGCACCATTGCGACGGTTCGCTGCCCACCTCGTTGCGGGACAGCAGGCGGCCGTAACGGTAAAACGTCGTGTCCTCGACCGACTTCGCCGCGGTCGGGGCAGAAAGCTGCTGGAACTTCACCATCGCCCGCAGTCGCTCCTGCCGCTGCGTCCCGGCCGGGACGCTGCGCAGGCCGGTGCCGGACAGCCATTCGCCCACCAATTCCAGCAAGGGCCGGTCGGCGACGCGCACCGTGCGCCGTGCCCCGGCCATCGCCCAGTCCATGACGCGCTGATCCGTGGGCGTGATGCCGCCCGGACCGGCATAGATGCGGTACACGTGGAAATGCACCAGCAGTTCCGTCAGCGTGTTGCGGATGGCGGTCAGCGTGTAGTCCCGGGTCGTCAAGTTGCGCCGGGCAACCCGGTGCAGCGCCGACGCGGTGACAAACAGTTCGCTGCTCAGGTTTTCCCGCAGGATCTGGCGGCGTGCGGGTATCGCCTCGTCGTCGAACGCGCCAGGCCGCCCGGTCAGGCCGGTCCACAGCGCCGTCAGCGGTTCCTCGCCGGCCGGGTCGTGCAGAACCGCGGCGGCGTCATTCATGAAATCGTAGCCGGTGGTCCCATCCGTCAGCCAATCGCTGGCCAGGCGCTCGTGCGGTGCCAGGATCTTCTCGATCCACAGCACGACAGGCTCGTCCCGGAGTTCGGCATTGCGGGACAGCGCCACGGTCTGCAAGCGGCGGCGCAGCTTGCGGCAATAGTCGCGCGGGCTGGCCAAGCCATCCACATGGTCGATGCGCACCCCGTCGATCAGGCCCTCGGCATACAGGCGGAACACGGTGCGGTGCGTCGCCTCGAACACCTCCGGCTGCTCGACCCGCACGCCGGCCAGGCCGTTCACGTCGAAGAACCGGTGCCAGTTGATCTCGTCCGCTGCCGCCCGCCACCAGGCCAGGCGATAGTGCTGCCGTTCCAGCAGGCGGTGCAGGCGGTCCAGCCCGCCGGGGGTGTCAATCGCATAGGCCCGCAGGCATTCCTCGATCCCTGCGTGATACACCGGTTCCAGCAGTTCGTGCCGGGCGGCCTCGGCCTGCTTTCGGGTGGCCTCCCGACCGCCGGTTCCGAGGTCCGCGAAGGCCCGCGCAGCCGGCTCCAGCGGGCCGCCCTCGGTCAGCAGGACCGCCGCGTAGTCGCGCGGGCTGATCGGGAAACGGTGGTCGTAGTAGCCGACGAATAGGCGGCCGTCACGGTCGTCGAAGCGCAGCACCAGTTCGCCGCGCTCCAGGCACTCGCCGTAGGAGCTGCCGAGGAACGGCGCCAGCATCCGGCCGCGCAGCGACGGGTCGGGCGGGTCCCAGTCGATGTCGAAATACTCGGCATACGGGCTGGCGCGGCCCCATTCCAGCACATCGAGCCACCAGCCATTGTCGTTGCCGCCGACTCCCATGTGGTTCGGCACGATGTCGAGGATCAGGCCCATCTCCTGCGCGCGCAAGGCCGCCACCAGTCGGCGCAAGGCTTCCTCCCCGCCGAGTTCCGGGTTGATCGTGTCATGGTCCACGATGTCGTAGCCGTGCGTTGACCCGGCGCGCGCCGTCAGCAGCGGGGACGCATACAGATGGCTGACGCCCAGCCGGGCGTAGTACGGCACCAGGGCCGTCGCGTGATCCAGGGTGAAGTCACGGTGGAATTGCAGGCGGGCGGTCGCGGAGAGAGGCTTCATCTGGGCTTTCTGGCGTGGGCAAGCCCGGCAAGCCGGGTGGTCACCGCAGGGTTGTCAAGCAAGGCACTTGCCGGGCCGGGAAGGCGGCGGCGCCAATTCGGGTGCTCGTCGAGCGTGCCTGGCAGGTTGGGCTGCTCGGGAAGTGCCAGGGCATCCTCGATGGGCAGCACCGCCAGGTCGCAGGCGGCACCGCCGATGTGGCGCGCGGCGGCGTCGGCGATCCGGTCCGACTGGTCCGGTTCCGGCAGGTCCGCCTCCGCCGCGCCGCTGTCGAGCATCGTGTCCCACAGCGCCGCGCGGTCGCGCGCACGCAGGTGCTGCTCATGCTGCTGGTTCGCCTCGTCGCCCAGCAGCCCCAGCCGGCCCCGCCATTCCAGGTCGCGCCCGGCCCACCAGCCGGCGACGGTCGGCAGGTCGTGCGTGCTGGTCATCGCGGTGGCACCCTTTGTCCAGATGCGTGGCGAGGTGAAACGGTCCTGGTGCTTCTCGAACCACAGCACCCGCATGCCGAGCATGCCGGCCTGCTCCAGGCGGTTCTGGAACCCATCCGGAATGGTGCCCAGGTCCTCCGCCAGGACGATGGCACGGTGACGGTGAGATTCAAGCGCGATGAGCCGCAGCATGTCCTCGATAGGGAACGTGATGTAGGCACCGTCCGCCGCCGAGCCGCCGTCCGGCACGACCCAGAGCCGGGCGAGGCCCAGCGCATGGTCGATGCGGACCCCGCCGGCGTGCCGCATCGTGCTGCGCAGCATTTCCAGGTAGGCCCTGAACCCGTTCAGCACGAGGCCGCGCGGCGAGAATGCCGCCAAGCCCCATTGCTGGCCCTGCGGGCTGAGCAAATCCGGCGGTGCCCCGACCGACAGGCCGAGCAGGGTTTCCGCCTGGCGGCTCCAGCAATGGCTGCCGCCGGAGTCGGCGCCCACGGCGAGGTCAGCCACCAGGCCGATGGGCATGCCGGCCTCGCGCGCCGCCTGCTGCGCCGCCGCCATGCTGAGGCTGGCCTGCCACTGCATGAAGGCGTGAAAGGCGACCTCCAAGGCATGGGTGGCGGCGAACTCGGCGACGGCCGGGTTGCTGGGGTTGCGGTACGGCTCGGGCCAGTCCCGCCAATGCCAACAGGCCGGGTCGGCGTCGAGATGATGGGCGTGCAGTGCCTCGAACCGGGCATGCGTTTCCAGCGTGTCGCCCTGCTGCGCGCGGTAGGCCGCCAGTTCGTCCTGCATCGCGGGGGACGCGGCGTCGAACATGGCGCGGAGGGCAAGGAGGCGCTTGCGCGCGGCGGCGGGCCAGTCCACGAAATCGGCGGCTTCGAGCCGCCGTGCCTCAGCATCGGGAGGCACGTCGAGCCGGGTGTGCAGCACATTCAGCAGCATGCGGCTGGACGGCGAATAAGGACTGAAGCGGTCGGGATCGGCGGAGAACTGCGCGTGGACCGGGCTGATGGCGATGCCTGCGGCCCCTCGCGCGGCGGCGGGGCCGATCAGGTCCTGCAACGCGCCAAAGTCGCCAAGCCCGGCGTCCCCAGGCCGGCGCAGCGCGTAAAGCTGCACGGCCAAGAGCCAGAGCCGGGTGTCCGGCGCTGCATCCGCGACTGTGAAGCAGCGCCGGGGCGCCACCGCCAGCACCGTTTCCTGCGCACCCAGGGTCAGCCGGTGGTAACCGGGCACGTGGATGGCCGGCAGCACGGCGGCGCCGCCGCGGTCTTCGGCCGTGCCCTCGCGCAGCGTCCCGTCTTCCAGCACCAGCCGGAACCAGGCTGGCGCGACGCCGAGCGCGACCGGCTGCCCGGCCTCTGCGGTGACCAGCGGCGGCAAGGTGGAAGAGCCTTTGTCAAGGGCCGCAAGGCTTGCTTCCAGGTCGGACGCCGTTGCGGACGGCAGGCCCAGCGCCGCCAGCACGGCATGCAGCGTGTCCGGCGCGACGTCGTGCCAGTCGCCGTGCACGTCCTTCCAGCGCGGCGCGACGCCGGCGTGTTCCGCAAGCCGAAGCAGCAGGTCGTCGGTCATCCCGGCGTAACCTGCACGACGATGCTGCCGGGCGGCATCACGGCGGGTTCCGTGCCGGGCGGGTGTGCGAACACGATGCCGCCAGCCAGCGCTCCGGACGCCGCCTCCCGCCCAAGGTTCAGGGTGATCGCCAGGCGCCCGCCGGTTCCCAGCCGCCACTCGGCCTGGACGGCGCCAGGGCCTATCACCTCCGCCTTCAGGCTGCGGCAGCCGGGGATACCCGGCACGACATGTTTCTGCCGCAGCGCGAGCAGGTCCTGCATGAAGGCGAAGGTGGCGGGATCGGACTTGTCGGCCACGGAGGCGTCAAACGTCGAGGGCGCGTTGGGGTCCGGGATCGCCGCGCGCCGCGCCTCATCCTGGAACGCCGCGAAGTGCTTGAACTCGGCCCGCCGCCCTTCGCGCACCAGCTTGGCGAGATCCTCGTTGTGGCTGGTGAAGAACAGGAACGGGTTGCGGGCGCCGTACTCCTCACCCATGAACAGCATCGGCACAAACGGGCACAGCAGCAGCAGCGCGGTGGCGGCGCGCAGGGCCTGCGGGTCGGCCAAGGTCGTCAGCCGGTCACCCATCGCGCGGTTGCCGATCTGGTCGTGGTTTTGCAGGCAGACCACGAATGCGGTCGTCGGCAGGTGCCCGCTCGGCTCGCCGCGCGGCCGGCCG
>CAXSEX010000040.1:10059-17119 GCA_964236415.1 uncultured Acetobacteraceae bacterium
GCGAAGCCGTTGGCCAGGCAGTCCGCGAGCAACGAGGCCGCGTCCTGGAAATCCTCGTAGTAGCCCTCGCTTTCCCCGGTCAGCAGGACGTGCATGCAGTGGTGGAAATCGTCCGCCCACTGCGCGTCGAAGCCTTCCGCAGCGGGGCCGGCGCGGAGCAGGGCCGCACGGTTGTTCTCATGTTCCAGCACCAGATGAACCTGCCGGCCCGGCTCGACCGACGCACGGATCGTGCGGGCGAGGTCGCGCAGGAAGCTTTCCTCGGAGATGGCGTGGACCGCGTCGAAGCGCAGGCCGTCGAAGCGGTATTCCATCAGCCAGTACAGGGCGTTCTGGGTGAAGTAGTCGCACACTTCCGGCCGCCGGAAGTCGATGGCGGCGCCCCAGGGCGTCGTGATGTCCTCGCGGAAGAACGGCTTGGCGTAAGCGTGCAGGTAGGCGCCGTCGGGGCCGAAGTGGTTGTACACCACGTCGAGCATCACCATCAGCCCGAGGCCGTGCGCGTCGTCGATCAACGCCTTCAGCTCGGCCGGCGTGCCGTAGGCCGTGTCCGGCGCGAAGGGGAGCACGCCGTCGTAGCCCCAGTTGCGTCCGCCGGGGAAGTCGGCAATCGGCATGATCTCGACGGCGGTGATGCCAAGCCGGCGCAATTCCGGCAGCCGCTGCCGGATGCCGGAGAAGCCGCCCATGGCGCCGGCATGGGCCTCAAACACCACCGCCTCGTGCCAGGGCCGGCCCTGCCGGTCGTTGCGCCACTCGTAATCGTTGGGATCGACGACGACGCTGGGATCGTGCACGTCGGGCGCTTGCAGCCGGGATGCCGGGTCCGGGACGGCCAGGCCGTCCGGCAGGCGATACCGGTAGCGCGTGCCCGGCGGTGCCGCGAGCGTCGCCTCGTGCCACCCGCCGTCCAGCGCCCGCATCGGCTGCGGGGCCTGCCCCTCGATGTCCAGCGAGACCGCCTCGCTCGACGGCGCCCACAGCCGGAAGCGTGTCTGGCCGTCCGAAAGCAGCGTCGCGCCGAATGGGAGGGTGTGGGTGTGGTGCATGGGTCAAGCCTGCAGGATAAGCGTCGCCAAAGGCGGCAGTGTCAGGGAAAGCGAGGCCGGGTGCCCATGCGATGACATGAGGTCGGCTTGCAACGCGCCACCATTGCCAACGTTCGATCCGCCGTAGCCGGATGCGTCGGTGTTTAGCACCTCCCTCCACGCGCCGCCATGCGGCACGCCGACGCGGTAATCGTGCCGCGGCACCGGGGTGAAGTTGCAGATGACCAGCGCCGCCGGGCCGCCATCGGTTGGCAGGCGCAAGTAGGCGAACACCGAGTTGGCGCTGTCGCCCACCACGACCCACTGGAAGCCGCCAGGGTCGCAGTCGCCCTGGTGCAGCGCGGGCATGCGGCGATAGGCCCCGTTCAAGTCGCGCAGCAGCGCCTGCATCCCGGCGTTCGGCGCCTGGTCCAGCAAGTCCCAGTCCAGGCCGGTGTCGTGGTTCCATTCCCGGTCCTGCGCGAACTCGCCGCCCATGAACAGCAGCTTCTTGCCGGGGTAGGTCCACATGAAAGCGAGGTAGGCGCGCAGGTTGGCGAACTTCTGCCAGGGGTCGCCAGGCATTTTCCGGATCAGCGAGCCTTTGCCATACACGACCTCGTCATGCGACAGCGGCAAAGTGAAGCGTTCGGAGAAGGCGTAGACCAGGCCGAAGGTGATCTCGTCGTGGTGATAGCGGCGGTTGACCGAATTTTCCTGCATGTAATGCAGGGTGTCGTGCATCCAGCCCATGTTCCATTTAAAGTCGAAACCGAGGCCGCCCTCGTCGGCCCGCCGGGTGACGCCGGGCCAGGCGGTGCTTTCCTCGGCGATCAGCAGCGCGCCGGGGCAATGCTCGGCGACGGCGCGGCTGAGTTCCTGCAGGAACGCCACCGACTCCAGGTTCTCCCGCCCGCCGTACTTGTTCGGCACCCACTCGCCGGGATTGCGGCTGTAGTCGCGGTACAGCATGGAGGCCACGGCGTCCACGCGCAGCCCATCCGCGTGGTAGTGCTGCAACCAGAACAGCGCGCTGGCGATCAGGAAGCCGCGCACCTCGTTGCGGCCGAGGTTGAAGATGTAGGTGTTCCAGTCCTGGTGGAAGCCTTCGCGCGGGTCGCCATGCTCATAAAGCGGGGTGCCATCGAAGCGGGCCAGGCCGTGCGGGTCGGTCGGGAAGTGTGCCGGCACCCAGTCCAGGATGATCCCGATCCCCATCAGGTGGCAGCGGTCCACGAAGCTCGCGAAGGCTTCGGGTGGGCCGAGGCGGGAGCTTGGCGCGAACTGGCCGAGCGGCTGGTAACCCCAGGAGCCGCCGAATGGGTGCTCCATGATCGGCAGCAACTCGATGTGGGTGAAGCCCATGCCGGCGCAGTAGGGCGCCAAGCGGTCGGCCAGCGCCGCCCACCCGGCACCCCCCTCAAGCGACGCCGGCAGCCAGGATGCGGCGTGCACCTCGTAGGTCGAGATCGGCGCGGACGGCGACTGCGCTGCCGCCCGGCGCTGCATCCAGGCCGCGTCGGTCCAGCGCCATCCCGCGGCGGAAGCGACGATGGAGCCGGTCCGCGGCGGCAGTTCGGCCGCCCAGGCGACCGGATCGGCCTTTTGCGGCAGCATCTCGCCGCCGGGGCCGAGCAGCTCGTACTTGTAGATTGCACCGGCGCCGATGCCCGGGATGAACAGGTCCCAAACGCCGGCGCCGACATGCCGGCGCATTGGGTGGCGGCGGCCGTCCCAGAAGTTGAAGTCGCCTATCACTGAAACGCGGCTTGCGTTCGGCGCCCAAACGGCGAAGCGCACGCCGGCCACGCCGTCCATCTCCGCCGGATGCGCACCGAGGACATGGCCGAGTTCCCGATGCCGGCCCTCAGCCAGCAGATGCAGGTCGAGCGGGCCGAGCGTCGGCGGGAAGGCGTAGGGGTCGGGCGTCCTGTACGGGCCAAGCGGCGTGTCGAACCGCAGGTCGTAGGGCACGCGCGCCGGGATGTCGCCGGCCCAGAACCCGTCGGGGTGGATGCATTGCAATGTGCCGAGAACCTGGCCGTCGCCGCGGCCCACCGCCACGGCGCCGCTGGCGCCCGGCAGGAACGCCCGGACGCTGCAACCGCCCACGCTGTCATGCGGGCCGAGCACCGCGAACGGGTCGCCGTGCCGGCCCTGCACGATGGCCTCGACCGCGCCCGCGTCAGGCACCGTCATGCCGCCGCTTCCAGGGACAGCAGGCGCTCGGCAATCCGATACAGGCCGCCCAAGGGAATGCCGATCCAGGTCGGGCGGTTCGCCGCCTCGTACTTGATCTCATAGGCGGCCTTTTCGAGCAGGAACAGGTCACGCAGCGCCGGTTCCGCCTCGGGCGTCACCCAGCGCGGCTCGGCGGCGGCGAGCACGGCGCCGTAGGCCTCCTGGAACGACGCGGAGGCACGTTCCCGAAACTGCTGCAGGATGGCCTGGCGCCGCTCCGTCGCCGTTTCCGATGCGGCCACCCGGCCCGGCGCGGCGGCCGCGGCGGCGTAGTCGAAGGAGCGCAGCAGCCCCGCCACGTCACGCAACGGGCAGGACTTGGCCCGGCGCTGCTCCATCGTGCGCGCCGGCTCCCCTTCGAAGTCGATGATAAAGGCGTCCCCTTGCACGACCAGCACCTGCCCCAGGTGGAAGTCGCCATGCACCCGGATGTTGAGCGCCCCCTGGCCCTGCTGCGCCAAGCGCCTGGCGGCTTGGGACAGTGCCTCCGCATGGTCCAGCAGGGTTGCGGCTTGGTGGGCGGCGGTTGCATCCGGCCACTCCTTCACGTCGCGCAGCATGCCCACCGCGCTCTCGATCTGCTCGACGGCGCCGGCGGCCCATTCGCCAAGGATCGCGTCATCAACCGGCTCCGGGTGGAACTCGGGCCGCTTTGTCGGTTGCGAGAGTGTTGCGTGCAGCTCGCCAAGCCGGGTGCCGATGTTGCGGGCGAACACCTCATAGGCCGCGAAGATGTCGGTCGCCTCGGCTTCCGCGTCCTGCCCGCCCATCGCCGGCCCGACCAGCGCCGCCTCCTCGACCACACGGGCGAGGTAGTCGAGCGTGTAGGTCCAGCCGTCGCCCTGGTTGCGGACAAAGCCTTGGGCGAGGCCCACCGTGTGCGGCGTGCCGTCCGCGCCGACGCGCACCACCTCGCCGAACAGCGGCGCGGTGTTGCCGAAGCCGCGCTCGGTCAGGTAGCCGGTCATCTCCGCTTCCGGGTGCACCCCGGCCAGCACGCGGCGCACCAGCTTCAGCACCAGCGCGTCGCCCACGATCAGCGACGAGTTGGACTGCTCGGCAGACAGGCGGCGGATCTCGGCGTCATCGGTCAGAGCGAGTTCCGCCATCATTGAAGTCGGGACGAAGCGCAGTTCTCCGTCATCGAGCGCCACTGCCGCGCTGTCCCGGAGGCCGGCGATCATGCCGCGCGCCATGCCGTCCAAGGCGAAGGCGTCGGTCAGGTAGCCGACCCGCGCGCCACGGCGCACCCGGGTCAGGGCGAGTTGCTGCGCGAGCGCGCCCGACGTCTCGTCTTCCCAGGCAACGCCGAGCGGCAGCACGTAGCGCTCGGCGCGGCCGGGCAGGGCGGCCTCGACCTCCGCGAACATGACGCTGCCGCCGGTGCCGGGCATCGGCGCGGCGTAGGCCAGGCGCACACCCTCCAGCCGCTCGGTCTTGGAGGCGAACCAGCGGCGCTTGGGCAGGTAGGCCGGCAGCGCCTCCCGTTCCAGCACGCCGCGGCCTTGGATGTTGAGGATGTCGGCGAGGCCGGCGCGCATAACCAAGGTGGCATACTCCGGTAGCGGTTCCGGCGGGGCCGCGTGCCAAGACGGCAACTGCGCGTCGGCGGCCAAAAGGAACCAGAAAAAGCCGTAGGGCGGCAAGGTGAGCAGGTAGGTGAGCTGTCCGACCGGCGGAAACACGGAGCCGCCGACGATGTCGACCGGCACCCGCCCGGCAAAGGCCGACAGGTCCAGCTCAACCGCCTGTGCGGTGCGCGACAGGTTGCTCACGCACAGGATGGTCTCGGTATGCCCATCCTCCGCTGTCCATTCGCGCAGGTAGGCAAGGATCTTGCGGTTGTGGGGGTAAAGGAAACGCTGCGTGCCGCGGCCGAACGCCCGGTGCCGGCTGCGGACCGCCAGCATCCGCCGAGTCCAGTTCAGCAGCGAGTGCGGGTTGGCTGCCTGCGCCTCGACGTTCACCGCCTGGAAGCCGAAGTTGGCGTCCATGATCGGCGGCAGCACGAGCTGCGCCGGGTCGGCGCGGGAAAAGCCGCCGTTGCGGTCCATGGACCACTGCATGGGCGTGCGAACCCCGTCCCGGTCGCCCAGGAAGATGTTGTCGCCCATGCCGATCTCGTCGCCGTAGTAGATCACGGGCGTGCCAGGCATGGACAGCAAGAGGCCGTTCATCAGCTCGATGCGCCGCCGGTCATGCTCCAGGAGCGGCGCCAGGCGGCGGCGGATGCCGAGGTTGATGCGGGCGCGGCGGTCGGCGGCGTAGGTGTTCCACAGGTAATCGCGCTCGCCCGAGGTGACCATCTCCAGCGTCAGCTCGTCGTGGTTGCGCAGGAACACCGCCCATTGGCAGTTGCCGGGGATTTCCGGGGTTTGCCGCATGATGTCGGTGATCGGGAAGCGGTCCTCCCGCGCGATGGCCATGTACATGCGCGGCATCAGCGGGAAATGGAACGACATGTGGCACTCGTCGCCCTCGCCAAAGTACTGCTGGGCGTCCTCCGGCCACTGGTTCGCCTCGGCCAGCAGCATGCGGCCCGGCGCGTAGCGGTCCATCTCGGCACGGATCAGCTTCAGGACCGCGTGGGTTTCCGGCAGGTTCTCGTTGTTGGTGCCTTCCCGCTCCACCAGGTATGGCACGGCGTCCAAGCGCAGCCCGTCGATGCCAAGGTCCAGCCAGAACCGCATGATGGAGAACACGTCTTCCAGCACGGCCGGGTTGTCGAAGTTGAGGTCGGGCTGGTGCGAGTAGAAGCGGTGCCAGTAGTACGCCCCGGCCACCGGGTCCCAGGTCCAGTTGCTGGTTTCGCTGTCGATGAAGATGATGCGGGTGCCCGCGTAACGCTCGTCGCTGTCGGACCACACGTAGCGCTCGCGTTCCGGGCTGCCCGGCGGGGCCAGGCGAGCCGCCTGGAACCAGGGATGCTGGTCGGAGGTGTGATTGATCACCAACTCGGTGATCACCCGCAGCCCGCGGCTGTGCGCGGCCTCGATGAAGCGGCGCACGTCGTCCAGGTTGCCGTAATCCGCGTGGACGCTTTGGTAGTCCGCGATGTCGTAGCCGTCGTCGCGCCGGGGCGAAGGATAGAACGGCAGCATCCAGATTGCGGTGACGCCCAGTTCCGCGACGTAGTCAAGCTTCTCCAGCAGGCCCCGGAAGTCGCCTACCCCGTCGTTGTTTGCATCAAAGAACGACTTGAGGTGAAGCTGGTAGATGATCGCGTCCTTGTACCAGGACGGGTCCTCGATGGCGGGCAAGGTCTGAGCGGGCGCGGATGGGGCGGGATGGGCCGCGGCGAGGGGGGCGTCCGGCATCAGGGAGGTGCTAATGGTCGTTCTCACTCGGTTACGTTACGAATCCGCCAGATGGCGTAGGGCCGGTCCGGCGTCAACGTGATGCGTTGCGTACGGTCCGTCCAGCGGAACTGCCGGCTCCCGAGCAGATCGGTCACGTCACAGGCTGCCGGGATAGCAAGCTCGGCGTATTGTGAGAACCGCGGGTCCATGCTGATTGCGATCAGCAAAACGTTAGATCGATCTTTCGTCGCTTTTTCGAAGAACAGCACCTGGTCCCCACTCGCCGGCAGGAACGTGACGCCCAGGTGGGAATGCAGCGCCGGGTTGAGCCGGCGTATGGTGTTGAGCTCCGTAATCTCCGCCGCGATGTTGCCGGGCCGGTCCCAGTCCCAGGCGCGGATCTCGTATTTCTCGCTGTCCAGGTACTCCTCTTTGCCAGGAATCGGCGTGCCCTCGCACAGCTCGAACCCGTTGTAGACGCCCCAAAGGCCG